>JBGSKN010000228.1:0-2720 GCA_041741215.1 Erythrobacter sp.
CGCTTTTTGCGCGCCATCAGCGCGGCCGCGCGGCGGCTGGCAGCCTCACCCGGAGCATGGGCCTGGCGAATCGCCTCATCCACCCCGGCCGCCCACAGCGTCTGTTCGATCCGCCGCCCGCCAAACCCGCGCGCACCCAAGTCGCGGCTGCGCATCCGGGCATAGGCATCATCATCGACATAGCCCAGTTCCACCAGCCGGGCGACAAGCGCGCGAATATCGATCGGCGCTGGCCGTCCATCGGCATCGTCTGCAACCCCGCGTTCCTTCAATTTGCGCGCAAGGTATCCTTCCAGCCGCGCCCCGGTGGTGGCAAACCGGGCGGCGTAATGCAGCGCAAGATCGCGCAAGGCACGTTCGTCCAGCGGCGGCTTTACCCGCTTCCTTTCCGGGTATTTCTGCCCGGAATCCGCCCCGGAATCACGACCGGGCGATGACGAATTCGCTTTACGTGAAACCATTTCGCCTTATTCGTGCCACCTTCCAGATTAAATGCGAGAGCATTGGAGTTCGCCGGACTATGGCCGGCTCAACGGGGTTACGCTAGAGCGCGAGCGGGAGAACGCCATGGGAAGCGCCGCAACTTACGGGTATCGCTAAGAAATATGACCGACGCCGTTTTAACGCCGACGCCGAATGATTGCGACCTGCCGCGAATCCGCGCGCAGTTTGCGACCTTCAACGATGCGATCGACTACGCCGCGCAAAGCCGCAAGGGGCTTAATTTTCACGACATGCGCGGCGAATTGGACCGCGTTTACCCCTATGCCGAAATGCGCGAAGATGCGCTGGTGATGGCGCGCCGCCTGATCGCGGCGGGGATTGGCAAGCAGGACCGGGTCGCGTTGATCGCGGAAACCGGAGCGGATTTTGCCGCGCTGTTCTGCGCCTGCATCTATGCCGGCGCGTGGCCGGTGCCGCTGCCGCTGCCAACCACCTTTGGCGGCAAGGAAAGCTACATCGATCAGCTCGCGATCCAGCTGCAAAGCGCGGACCCCAAATTGCTGCTCTATCCCGAAGAAATCGGTGAAATGGCCGCTTCTGCCGCCGCGCGCCAAGGCTGCGAATCGATCAGCTGGCAGGATTTCAGCCAGCGCCCCGCGCCCGATTGCACACTGCCGCAAGCCAGCCCGGACGATATCTGCTACCTGCAATATTCCTCCGGTTCGACCCGTTTCCCGACCGGGGTGGCGGTGACGCACCGCGCCTTGCTGCACAATCTGTATGGCCATGCTGAAACCATGAACCTCGGCGCAAATGACCGCTGCGTCAGCTGGCTGCCGTGGTATCACGACATGGGATTGGTCGGCTGTTTCCTGTCGCTGATCGCCAATCAGGTCTCCGCCGATTACCTCAAGCCCGACGCTTTTGCCCGCCGTCCGCTGGCGTGGCTCGACATGATCAGCCGCAATCCGGGCAACACCTTGTCCTATTCGCCGACCTTCGGTTACGATATCTGCGCACGCCGCATTTCCAGCCAGAGCAATGTCGTGGAACGGTTTAACCTGTCGCGCTGGCGGATTGCGGGCAATGGTGCGGACATGATCCGTCCCGATGTGATGCAAAGCTTTGTCAACGCCTTCGCCGGGGCGGGCTTCAAGGCTTCGGCTTTCACCCCTTCCTATGGCCTTGCCGAAGCGGTGCTGGCCGTTACCGTCATGCCGCCGGGTGAAGGCATCCGCGTCGAACTGGTCGAGGAAGAACGCCTGTCGGGCACCCCGCGCGATATCTCGCGCCCGGCGCGTTACCGGGCGATTGTCAATTGCGGCAAACCACTGCCCGACATGGAAGTGGCGATCCGGGGAGAGGACGGCCACAGCCGCATCGATCACCAGATCGGCAAGGTGTGGTGCCGCGGGCCAAGCGTGATGCATTCCTATTTCCGCAACGCCGAAGCGACGACTGATTGCCTGGTGCCCAGCGACGACGACAAGGGCGCCTGGCTCGATACCGGGGACATGGGCTATACCGCCAATGGCTATCTGTTCATCGTCGGCCGGGCCAAAGACATGATCATCATCAACGGCAAGAACCATTGGCCGCAGGATATCGAATGGGCGGTGGAACAATTGCCCGGCTTCAACCACGGCGACATCGCGGCCTTTTCGATCGTTATGGAAAACGGCGAGGAAGCCCCCGCCGTGCTGGTGCATTGCCGGGTCGCTGACCCGATTGAGCGGATCAGACTGCGCGAACAGATCGCCGACAAGGTGCGTTCGGTGACAGGGATGAGCTGCATCGTCGAACTCGTTCCGCCGCGCACTCTGCCGCGCACCAGCTCAGGCAAGCTGAGCCGCGCCAAGGCCAAGAAGCTCTATCTCGCGGGCGAAATCGTTCCGATTCAGCTCGCGGCTTAGGTTACTCAGCCTCCTCAGCCCAACTGGCCTTCAATGGGCCTGATGCGGAGCGCAGCCGGACTTGCACGCCATTTTCGCGCAAGCCCTTGGCAGCCTGTTCGCCCTGATCGGCATCGCCGGTCAGCACCACGCCGCGATCCAGTCGTTTGGCCGCCCAGCCGATCACCGTGAGCGCCTTCGCGCCCTCGGCGCTTGGGCCGTCATCCCCGAAAGCAATCGCCGACGGCAATGCGCCCGAAGGCGGGATCAATTCGATGCTCCACTCCGGCTCGGTCGCGGCAATCCGCGCCTCCAGCGTGCGATAGACCGACAGCGGCGCCCCATCCAGCCGCTTGGCCCGCACCAGCGCGCGGCGGCGGTTGC
>JBGSKN010000229.1:0-7003 GCA_041741215.1 Erythrobacter sp.
CCGCAAGCCAGGCGCGCGAACAGGCGCAGGCGATCCGCGATATCGTGCGCAGCGCCCGCCGGGGCCGCGGCGGATAATCACTGGCAGTTCCAGATAGGAAAGACGGAGCGCTGAAAACCGCTCCGTCTTTTTGCACGGGGGAAGATTATGCGGAACATCATTGTGGCGCTTGGCATCGGTGCCATCATCAGCGCGCAGCCTGCCTTCGCGCAGGATGACTATGATCGAGGCCCGGAGGTCAGCATTACCGCCGGGGTTGATTTTTCATCCGGCGATTTCGGCACCGGGGTCGATACCGAAATCTTCGTGGCCCCGCTGAACGCGCGGATCAGCACGGACGATTTCCGGCTCAACGCCAGCATTCCCTTCATACGGATCAAGGGGGCGGAAAATATCGTCGGCGGGGATAGCGGGCCGATCGTGGTCGATCCCAATACCCCGGTCACCACCCGCAGCGGCATTGGCGATCTGACACTCGGCGCGAATTATGCGATCCCCGAAAGCCGGTTCGGGCTTGGCCTGGATTTCGGCACCCGCGTAAAGCTGCCTACTGCGCAAACGGGCCTTGGCACTGGAAAGACCGATGTCAGCTTTTCGGGCGAGGTTTCGCGCACTTTTGCGATGATTACCCCGTTCGCGCAGGCCGGATATCGCCTGATGGGCAACCCGGACGGGTTTGAACTGGACAATGTCTGGTTCGGATCGGTCGGGGCGAGCGCCGCTGTCGGCAAGTCGGTCGTGCTGGCATCCTATGATTACCGGCAGTCACCCAATGCACTGGTCGAAGATAGCCAGGAAATCTTCGGCGCGCTCAGCACGCCGCTTTCGCGGGCGCTGGATCTGACGTTCTTCGGTTCTGCCGGCCTCAGCAACGGGGCGTCCGACTATGGTCTGGGCGCGATGATAACGATCAAGGCCTTCTGATCCGGCCTCGACATCAGCGGCTCGGCGTGGAAGTATTCGCGCATCAACACCATACGCGAGAGGCCACGTCACCCATGCCCACCATCACCACGCCCAATACCGGCATCGAAATCTTCTACGAGGATCACGGAGATCCGTCGCACGAGGCGATCCTGCTGGTGATGGGGCTGGGCGCGCAACTGACTCTGTGGCCCGACGAACTGGTTGATGCGCTGGTGGGCGAAGGGTTTCGGGTGATCCGTTACGACAACCGCGACATCGGCCTGTCCCAGAAGATGGAGGGCGAGCGCGCGCCCTCGCTCGCCACGCAGGTGCTGCGCAAGAAATTCGGCTGGCCCGCGCGCGTGCCCTACACCCTGACCGATATGGCGCATGACGGGATCGGACTGCTCGATGCGCTGGAGATCACGTCCGCGCACGTGGTTGGCGCTTCGATGGGCGGGATGATCGCGCAGCTGATGGCGGTGCATCATGGACCGCGCCTGCGCTCGCTAACCTCGATCATGTCGACCACCGGCAATGGCAAATTGCCGCAGGCCGAAAAGCACGCGATGGACGCGCTGATCGCGCCCTTGGCTGGCATGGACGAAGAAACGCTGGTGGCCCACGGGCTCAACATCGCGCGCAATATCGGCAGCCCCGGCTTTCCCTTCGATCCGGATCAGCAGCGCGAGAAGTTGCTGCGCAATGTCCGCCGCTCGGTCTATCCGGCGGGCCTGCCGCGCCAACTGGCCGCGATTATCGACGATGGCTGCCGCCGTTCGCGGCTCGCCGATGTGCGCGTGCCGACGCTGGTGCTGCACGGCGAGGATGATCCGCTGGTCAAGCTGGCAGCAGGTGAGGATACCGCGCGCCACATTCCCGGCGCACGGCTGGTCACGATACCCGGCTGGGGCCACGATATCCCGCTGCCGCTGGTTGATCGGGTTGCGACAGAAATCGCCACCCACGCGCGCGGTGGGTAAGCGGCAGGTTTTGGACAGCGGACAAGGCTGAGCGAATGGCGGGAACTGGGTGGGGAGCGGCCACTGATCATCCATTGTAAGGTTTGGTAGCCCGCGTCTCTTCCCGGCGGGCAATTAGACGGCTACACGATCCGTTGAAACCAAGCCGCTTCGCACCGCATGGCAATTTCAGAGTCCGCACGCGAGGGAATCTTGGTTCGGTGTAGTGGGGAGAAATGAACGCCGACACGTCGTCGTTCTGCAAGGTGGGGGCACCGTTGAAAATGATCACGCAGGATGATGGTCGGTATCTGTCCAAGGCCGCGCGATGACTGGGCCGCGCCCCACCGGCGTTGAGGGCGAGCTCGAACGCCGTCTCAAGATCCTCGCGCGTGCAGAGGAACCCCAGCGGCGCCTGCCATTCGCGGACACGATGGCGTTTGCTGCGATCACCATCGGTTCGTTCCTTGCGGTTCTTATTGCGCAGGTGCTTTAGGGCATGGCGGGCTCCAACAATATCGAAGCTGCACTCGCCGAAACATTGCCGCTGCTGCCCGAAGAGCGCAGCTGGTCGTTTCGCGACATGCTGGCAGTCAAGGGCGGCCTCGCAATCGCGACGTGGGGGTTCTTGGCTGGCGGGGCGACCGGGCAACTTGTCGGCTTTGCCGATGGCATGGTGGCGCTGTTTTTTGGCACGGCGCTGGGGATTGGCCTGCTATTCTTCGCGCTGCTGCTGCCGGTATACCGGACAGGCACCGAAAGTTTCGTCTTCATGCGCAGCGCGTTCGGTCCGAGCGGAACAAGCCTGCTGGCGGTTGTGCTGGTTCTGGGCGTAGTCCCGTTCAATTCCGCAATCCTCTCAGGCATGGTGGGCGACGCGACGCGCGAAGTGCTGATAGGGCTCGAGTTTCTTTCGCCTGAGCCAGTGTGGCCGGTCGCGCAAGCAACCGCTCTTGGCGTGCTTGCCCTCAGCTGCCTGCTGGCAGCGCGGGGAAGCGACACCTTGCGGCGCTTCAGTCTTGCTGTCGTGCCCTTATTGGTGCTGCTGTCGGGCGGGCTGCTGCTTGCGGTGTTCTGGCAAAACGGGTCGCAAGCTGTCTTTTCAGCAGCGCCGCCCGTCTCACATTTTGACCGTGCGACGCGGCTGATGCTCGCGACCGAACTTAACGTCGTGCTCGCTCTTTCGTGGTTCGGGTTAGCAGGCAATCTCATGCGCTATGGCCGCAGCGCGCGCGGCGCGGCGTGGGGAACGTGGATCGGGCTGGTGCCGATATCTCTGCTGCCAGCCCTTGCCGGGCTGGCGTCATCTTTGGTCTTGGGGTCGCCCGACCCGGTGCAGTGGATGACGCCGCTGGTTGGGCCAGTGATCGGTCTTGCGATGCTGCTGGTGCTGATCTTCGCCAATTTGGCGAGCCTGATTGGAATGCTGCAGGGCAATGTGCCCACGATCGTGCAAAATTTTGGGTCACTTGCGCGCGCGCTGGGCTTTGCTGGCAATGTGGTCATGCTAGGCATTGCCGCCGCGCTGATACTGCTGCTGGCGAGTGATACTCTGTATGCGCGGTTCTACACAGTGGTTGCGTTTTACGGGGCAGTTTTTGCGCCGACAATCGGCATCCTGCTGGCCGATTGGCTGGTGCTGCGGCGGGGAGCGGTTGATATCAGGGCGCTGCATCATGCAGCGCCGGGCAGCGTCTATGGCTTTATCGCAGGGTTCAACCCAGCAGCGATGATCGCGCTTCTCGCTGGTTTTGGCGCCTATCTCGCCTTGCTCGAACCCGTCAGCCAGACGCCTGCCGCAGGCTTCAGGTATCTTTCTGCAACCCTGCCATCAATAGCGTTGGCCTTTGCGGTGCATCTCGTCCTCAGTCGGATTCTGGTCATCCCGCGCGATCTCGGCGGCTATCGGCGCGGGCCGGGTGACCGGGACGCTGCAATGCCTGAAGCGCCGATGATCTGACGCAATGGGCGATAATCGCGACGAAGCCAGTGAAGCATTTCAGATTGGCTCAGCGCAGCGCCAGCTGGCTCGGTGAGTGATCCCCACCTAACGGATCGCTCGCAACGAATGACGGAATTGGGGTCGTTACCCGAATGGCAGTTGTTGGCGGCAAAGCTCGCTAAATCTGCCCCCGTTCAGCGCGGCAGTTCGCTAACCCCCATCAGCGCTTGATCGACGCTGCGAGCGCATTGGCGGCCTTCGCGGATCGCCCATACGACCAGGCTTTGCCCGCGTCGCATGTCGCCGCAAGCGAACACTCCCGGCACGCTGGTGGTATAGCTGTTCGTATCGGCATCAACATTGCCGCGCGGGTTGAGTGCCACGCCCGCCTGTTCGAGCAGCCCGGCCTTTTTCGGCCCGACAAAGCCCATCGCCAGCAGGATCAGATCAGCCGGAATGGTGAATTCGCTGCCGGTAATCTCCTGCATCTGGCCGCCAATCCACTCGACGCGAACGCATTCCAGCCCCGTCACCGCCTCGCCATCGCCGATCACGCGCCTGGCGAGCACAGCCCAGTCGCGCTCCACGCCTTCCTGATGGCTCGATGAGGTGCGCAGCTTCATCGGCCAATCGGGCCAGGTCAGCGCCTTGTCCTCGTGCTCCGGGGGCTTGGGCATGATTTCCAGCTGGGTGACACTGGCGGCGCCCTGCCGGTTTGATGTGCCGACACAGTCGCTGCCGGTATCGCCGCCGCCCAGCACCACCACATGCTTGCCGGTGGCGAGCAGGCTGCCGCGCGGCGCGGCGCGCAATTCGTCATCGCCGGCAACGCGCTTGTTCTGCTGGGTCAGGAACTCCATCGCCAGCCGCACGCCCGGCATTTCCGCGCCGGGGATCGCCAGCGGTCGCGCGTCTTCCGCCCCGCCGGACAACACCACCGCGTCGAAGTTTTCCTGCAAGGATTTGAACGAGACATCGACGCCCACTTCCTTGGAGGTTTTGAATGTCACCCCTTCGGCTTCCATCTGCTGGCACCGCCGGTTGATGAGATGCTTTTCCATCTTGAAGTCGGGGATGCCGTAACGCAGCAAGCCGCCGATGCGGTCGGATTTTTCGAATATGGTGACGCTGTGCCCGGCGCGCGCCAATTGCTGTGCGCAGGCCAGTCCCGCCGGGCCGGAACCGACCACCGCCACCGATCTGCCGGTCTTGTGGGCGGGCACCTGCGGCGTGACCCAGCCTTCCATCCACCCGCGATCAATGATCGCGCATTCGATCGATTTGATCGTTACCGGCTGGTCGACAATGTTGAGCGTGCAGGCTGCCTCGCACGGGGCGGGGCAGATGCGGCCGGTAAACTCGGGGAAATTGTTGGTCGAATGGAGCATCGCCAGCGCGCGTTTCCAGTCCGCTTCGTAAACGAGGTGGTTCCAGTCGGGGATCAGGTTGTTGACCGGGCAGCCGTTGTGGCAATAGGGAATCCCGCAATTCATGCAGCGCGAAGCCTGGCCGGCCAGCGTGCCATCATCCGGCTGGATGATGAATTCACGGTAGTTCTTCAGCCGTTCCTGCGGATCGAGATAATCGCGCTCGCGGCGGTCCAGCTCGAGAAATCCGGTGTCCTTACCCACTTGTCTTTCCTCCGCTCGCAATGACGAGATTGGATTTCATTGTGCCGCGACGCTTTCGGCCTCGGCCCGCTCGGCCTCAAGCCGTTTCAGCGCCGCCGCATAGTCGCGCGGCATTACCTTGACGAACCGGCCAAGCGCCGCATCCCAATCGGCCAGCAATTCGCTCGCCAGCGCGCTGCCGGTGTGCAGTTGGTGGCGTTCGACCAGAATGCGCAGCCGCTCGGCATCGTGGTGCAGCATGTCGCCCATGCCGAAATCATTCACCGAACGCGGGCGCTGGCTGGGCCGTCCGGTGCCTTCATCGGCATCCGGCCCGGTCGCAACCGGCAGCAGATCGACCTGTGCGTGATTGACCAGGCTGGAGAAATCGCCGTCCGGGTCATAGACATAGGCGACCCCGCCGCTCATCCCCGCAGCGAAATTGCGCCCGGTCTTGCCCAGCACCACCACCACGCCGCCGGTCATGTATTCGCAGGCGTGATCGCCCGCGCCTTCGACCACGGCCAGCGCGCCCGAATTGCGCACCGCGAAGCGTTCTCCTGCGACCCCGTTGAAGTATGCTTCACCCGCAATCGCGCCATACAATACGGTGTTGCCGACGATGATGTTGTCCTGCGCAGCGCGCGGAGCCTCGGCAGGTTGACGCACGATGATTCGTCCGCCCGATAACCCCTTGCCGACGTAGTCATTGGCATCGCCCACCAGATCGAGCGTCACCCCGTGGGCAAGCCATGCGCCAAAGCTTTGCCCGGCCACCCCGGTCAGTTTGACACGGATGGTGTCGATCGGCAGGCCTTCATGACCATATGCCCTGGCGATTTCGCCCGACAGCATCGCCCCGACCGTGCGGTGGACATTGCGAATCTCGCGGGTGATCTGCACCGGGGCCTTGGTATCAAGCGCGGCGCGGCAATCGGCGATCAACCCGTTGTCCATCGCGCCATCAAGGCCGTGATCCTGTGTAGCGATATTGCGCAGCGATGCGCCTTCTTTCAGCGCAACCTGATGGAGGATGCGGCTGAAGTCGATCCCGCGCGCCTTCCAGTGGCGTTCCATCCGGCTGGTATCGAGCCGGTCGACCCGGCCGACCATTTCAGCCACGGTGCGAAAACCCATCTCAGCCATGATCGCGCGCAGTTCCTCGGCGACGAAGAACATGAAATTGATCACGTGTTCGGGCTGACCGGTAAAGCGCGCGCGCAGCACCGGGTCTTGCGTCGCGACGCCGACCGGGCAGGTGTTGAGGTGGCACTTGCGCATCATGATGCACCCGGCGGCGATCAGCGGCGCGGTGGCAAAGCCGAATTCGTCCGCGCCAAGCAGCGCGCCAATCGCAACGTCGCGCCCGGTGCGCAGGCCCCCATCGACCTGCACCGCAATCCGTTCGCGCAGATCATTCAGCAGCAGCGTCTGCTGCGTTTCAGCGAGGCCGATTTCCCACGGGCTACCCGCGTGGGTCAGCGAGGTGAGCGGCGATGCCCCCGTCCCGCCATCATAGCCCGCAATCGTCACGTGATCGGCGCGCGCTTTCGATACGCCCGCCGATGCGGTTCATCGCAATC
>JBGSKN010000230.1:0-2463 GCA_041741215.1 Erythrobacter sp.
TTGCGCGGGCCATCCGACCCGCCGCTGCCGCCATCGCCGCCGGGCTTGTCGCCCTTGTCCGGCCCGCCCCACGGGTTATTATTTTTGCCAGTCATGGCCAAGCCGCGCGCAGCCACACCAAGACGTTCTCTCCAACCGGCTGATCTTTGCATAAGGACGTTATAAGCACGCTCTGCGGCGAAAAACAGGGGTTGGCAGCGTGAATTTGATGGTAGAGGCGTTCCGCCATGACCAAGCCACCCGAACCACCCCGCGAACCGGCAGCTGAAGAAGCGCTGATCCGCGCCGCTTTGCCGCCTGAAATCAACCAGCGTTTGCACTCCGCCCGGATCGTTTCGCGCCGCGCGGTGATCGTGGCTGAGGCGGGCGATCTGTCCGATAGCGAGCGCGCCGGGCTGGAAGGCGCAATCACCGATGCGCTGATTGCGCTGGGTGAAGTGGACGAAGTGCGAATCGCGCTGACCGGTGAACGCCGCCGCCGCCGTCTGATCGCGGTGGGATCGGGCAAGGGCGGGGTCGGCAAATCGACCCTGACCACCAATCTTGCGGTTGCGCTGGCGCGGATGGGACGCAATGTCGGCGTGATTGACGGCGATATTTATGGCCCCTCGCAGCCCAAATTGCTCGCGACCGAGGGGATAAAGCCCGCAGTTGATGGTGATAAGCTGGTGCCGATTCAAAGCCGCCACGGGGTCAAGGTGCTATCGATGGGCCATCTTGTCGCCCCGGGAAAGGCGCTGGCGTGGCGCGGGCCGATGACCGGCAAGGCGCTGACCCAACTGGTCGATGCGGCATGGGGCGATACCGATCTGCTGCTGATCGATCTGCCGCCGGGCACGGGCGATGTGCAATTGTCGATGCTGTCCGCCCACCGCCCCGATGGTGCGGTGCTGGTTTCGACCCCGCAGGATCTTGCCCTGATCGACGCCGCGCGCGCGGGGCAATTGTTCGAACAGGGCGATGTGCCGATCATCGGACTGGTGGAAAACATGGCGGGCTATGCCTGCCCGCATTGCGGCGAAATCAGCGACCCCTTCGGGCAGGGCGGGGTGGAAAAATTTGCCGCTGCCTTGGAGATCCCGTTCCTGGGCCGGGTGCCGCTGACGCTGGCGACGCGGATTTCGGGCGACACGGGCGAGCCGCCTGCGGCCGGTGATGATGATACCAGCGCGCCATTTGCTGCGATTGCGCAGCGCCTTGTGCGCTGGCTCGATACAGGGGCGGTCTAGGCGATGCAGGTTTCGCGGCGAGGCGTGCTGGCAGGGGCGGCAGCGGGCGGGGGCCTGCTGGTTGCGTGGTGGCTGATGCCGCGCAGCTATCCCGGCCCGCTGGTGGCGGCGAAGGGCGAACAGGTGTTCGGGGCGTGGCTCAAGATTGCCAATGACGGCGTGATAACCGTGGCGGTGCCGCAGCTCGAAATGGGGCAGGGCATTACCACCTTGCTACCGCAGATCGTTGCCCATGAACTGGGTGCGGACTGGCGGCAGATAGCGGTGGAGCCTGCGCCGGTTTCGGGTGCCTATGCCAATGTGCCGCTGGCGCAGAAATGGATTGCGCTGTGGGATCCGGTTGCTGGCGGGCTTTCGGCCAGCACCGATGCATTGATGGCGCGGCGGTTTGCCGGGGCGCAGCGGTTCAACGCCACCGCGGCTGGCACCGCGATCGAGGCCTATGAACTCCCCTGCCGCGCCGCCGCCGCCGCCGCGCGGGCAATGTTGGCGCAGGAGGCCGCCTCGCGCTGGGGCGTGGCCTGGGAAGAATGCGAGGTCGAAAGCGGCTTTGTGATTCATGGCACAAATCGTTCCACCTTTGGCGAACTGGCCGAAGCCGCCGCTGGACGGACCCCGCCCGACCCCGCGCCGCTGCGCCCCGAACCGATGCGCGAAGCGCCGCTATCAGCCGAATCCGACACGGCTCCGGCCTTCCCCCGGCTTGATCTGCCGTCCAAGGTTGATGGGTCGTATCGCTTTACCGGCGATGTGCGCCTGCCGGGCATGGTCTATGCCTCGATCCGTCACGGGCCTGCCGATGGATCGGAACTGACCGGGTTCAATCGCGATGCCGCCGCCGGGATCGGGGGGCTGGCCGGGATCATCCAGAGCAAACGCTGGCTTGCGGTTGCTGCCGACACATGGTGGAACGCGGAGCAGGCGCTCAATGCGATGAAGCCCGGATTTTCGGTTCCCACGCCCGTCAACAGCAATGAAATCGCCGGACGCCTCGATACCATGCTTGATGGCGGAAAAGCCTTTCCGATTGCCGAAACCGGGTTTGGCGGGGCGGCGTTGACGCGGGTGGACATGGCCCGCCGTTATGAGGTCGAGCCGGACTATGCCTCCCCGCTCGAAACCGCCACCGCCACCGCGCGCTTTGCCGACGGGCGGCTGGATCTGTGGATCGCCAGCCAGGCCCCCGAACAGGCGCGCATCGCCGCCGCCCGCGCGATCGGCATCGCGGTCGAGG
>JBGSKN010000231.1:0-3984 GCA_041741215.1 Erythrobacter sp.
ATGGTCGAACGATGCTTCAACAAGCTCAAGAACGCCCGAAGGCTGGCCACCCGATACGACAAAACCGCCGACAGCTATCTCGGTTTCATCCACCTCGTCTCAATCCGCCTGTGGATGCGTGAATTTGTCAACAGGTCCTAGCAATATCCTTGCGCCCCGTTAGTCTCCGATCCAACAGAGGAGACATTTTCATGCGCCATATCGCCGCCGCCCTGCTCGCCGGGGCCGCCTGCATTGCACCAAGCCTTTCAGCGCCGCTCGCCGCGCAATCGAAGGGCAAGGACGCCAAGGCCGAAGCCAGCTGGAGCGTCGAGGCGCCCAAGGGTGCCACGATCAAGCAGGTGCCGATCAAGACGGACGAAGGCACATGGATGGATGTGGACGTTGCGCCCGATGGCACCCGCATCGCCTTCACTTCGGATCGCGCGGGCGGGGACAATATCTGGGTGATGAACGCCGATGGCTCTGACAAGCGGCAGGTCACCAAGGAGGATTTCCGCCTCCTCAACCAGCCGACATGGTCGCCCGACGGGCGGTTCATTGCCGCCAAGGAGCACTTCACCACCGAACGCAGCGCCGGGACGGGCGAAATCTGGCTTTACCACGTCAGCGGCGGCGGCGGGGTGCAGGTGGTCGAGCGTGCCAATGAACGGCTGCAAAAGGAGTTGGGCGAGCCGGTCTTCGCGCCCGATGGCAGCGCGATCTACTACACCCGCAACACCACGCCCGGAAACACCTTCGAATATGCGCAGGATTCGCAGAGCGGCATCTTCGCGATTGAACGCCACGATCTGGCGACCGGCGAGGTGACCACGGCGGTCAGCGGCTATGGCGGCGCGGTGCGGCCTGCGCCTTCGCCCGATGGCAAGGAACTCGCCTTCGTCCGGCGCGACAAGGATCAGAGCCAGCTGTGGGTCAAGGACATGGCCAGCGGGCGCGAACAGATGGTCTACGGCAAGCTGGACCTTGATGTGCAGGAAACCTGGGCGGTCACCGGGGTCTATCCCAATATCGACTGGCTGCCCCACAGCAGCGGGATCGTGTTCTGGGCGGGCGGGAAACTCAACCGCGTGGACCGCGACGGCAGCAATCATGCGGTGATCCCGTTCGCGGTCAACGACACGCGCGGGGTGGCCGATGCGCCGCATCCGGTGATTGATGTTGCGCCCGATACCTTCACCACCACCATGCCGCGCTTTGCCACGCTTTCGCCCGATGGCACCCGCGTGGTGTTTGAAAGCCTTGGCAGGCTGCACAGCAAGTCCGCGCGCGGGCGTGATGCTGCTGCGCCGCTGACCGGCGATCCGGCGGATGCGCTCGAAGCCTTCCCCGCTTTCAGCCGCGATGGCAGCCAATTGGCCTATGTGCGCTGGAATGATGCGACGCTGGGTGAAATCGTGATCGCCGATGCCAGCGGGCAAAGCCGCCGGGTGCTGACCGGGCCGGGGCATTTCGGCAATATCGCCTTTTCCCCCGATGGCAGCATGATCGCATTTGAAAAGCGCAGCGGCGGATACCTCACCGCGCCCGATTATTCCGAAAACCCCGGCGTCTATGTGATGCCCTCAAGCGGCGGAGAGCCGCAGCTTGTCAGCCGCAGCGGCGGCAATCCGCAATGGGGCGCGGGCAGTGACCGGTTGTTCATGCTGACCAGAGATGGCGGCAAGCTTGCGCTGGTCTCCACCGATCTCAACGGCGAGGCGCGCCGCGTCCATGCCAAGGGCGATCTGGCGAATGATTTCGTGATTGCGCCCGATGGCCGAACGATTGCTTTCCGGCAGAATTACGAAGTCTTCGCGATGCCGCTGATCCCCGGCGGAAAGCCGGTTGACGTCAGCGAAAAGGGCGGGCCGCTGCCCGTAACCAAGGTCAGCGCCGGGGGCGCGGATTATCTCGGCTGGGCGAATGGCGGGCAGACCCTGTTCTGGTCGATCGGGCCAAGCCTGCAAAGCGCGCAGGTGAGCGATTTCTTCGCCGCTACCCCCAAGGCGGAAAGCGACAAGACCAAACCCTATACCCCGCCCACCAGCGGGATTGCGCTGGGTGTTACCGTGCAGGCAGCCAAGCCGACCGGCACCACGGTGATTACAGGCGCGCGGGTGCTGACCATGAAGGCGGGCCTTGCGGCGGATGATGCAGGCGTGATCGGGAACGGCATGATCGTGATCGAGGGCGACCGCATCACCGGGGTCCACGATGCCACCGTGGTGAAGATGGCCTTCCCCGAAGGCACGCGATTTATCGATGCCAGCGGCAAGACGATCATGCCCGGTCTGGTCGATGCCCACGCCCACGGGCCTTACGGGGTGGGCGATCTGATCCCGCAGCAGAACTGGGCGTTGTTGCAGGATCTGGCGATGGGCGTGACCACGGTGCACAACCCGTCGAGCCAGGCGAGCACCGTGTTCGCCGCTGCCGAACGCCAGCGCGCCGGGCTGACGCTGGCCCCGCGCATCTTTTCGACCGGCGAGATCATCTACGGGGCCAAATCGCCCAGCGTCTATGCCCGGATCGACAGCTACGACGACGCTCTCGCCCATGTCCGCCGGATCAAGGCGCAGGGCGGCATTTCGGTCAAGAATTACAACCAGCCGAGGCGCGAACAGCGCCAGATGGTCGCGCGCGCCGCTGCGGCCGAGAATATGTTGGTGGTGGCCGAAGGCGGGTCGCTGTTCGGGATGGACATGAACCTTGTCGCCGATGGCAATTCGACCATCGAACACAATGTGCCGGTCGATGTGTTCTATGAAGACGTGCTGCAATTCTTCAGCCAGTCGAACAGCAATTACACCCCGACGCTGGTCGTCACCTATGGCGGGCTGGCGGGCGATCCTTATTGGCGCCAGGCGATGGACGTGTTCGATCACCCGCTGATGATCCACACCCCGCCCAAAGCATTGCTCGCAGCAACGGGCCGCCGGGTGAAGGCCCCCGAATGGGCGTTTGTCGATGACAACAACGCGCGCGAGGCAAGAAAGCTCGCTCAGCGCGGCGTGAAGGTCAGCATCGGCGCGCATGGCCAGCAGGCGGGCGTGGGCGCGCATTGGGAATTGTGGAGCTTCGCGCGCGGCGGGATGAGCCCGGTTGAGGCGCTGAAGGCTGGCACCATCACCTCGGCCCAGTCGCTCGGCATGGCCGGGGATATCGGCAGCATCGAAGCCGGCAAGCTGGCTGACCTGGTAATCCTGTCCGCCGATCCCAGTCAGGACATCCGCAAGTCCGATTCCATCGAACAGGTAATGCTTGGCGGGCGGCTGTATGATGCAAAAACGCTCAACGAAACCGGCACCGGCACCGCAACGCGTCAGCCCTATTGGTGGGAAGCCCAAGGCGGCAAGGGCGCGGGGGGTTCCGAACACGCCACCGAGGCAGGCAAAGGCCATGCCGATGGGGATTCGGGGTAAAGTCACTACGCAATTGTCATCCCGGCGCAGGCCGGGACCCAGAGCCTCATCGTGCAGAGCGTGCCACTCTGGGCCCCGGCCTGCGCCGGGGTGACGGGAGAGGTTGTTTCTATTCCCCCTCCAGCAGCGCGCGCAGGTCTTTCAACGCCTTGGCGCGCAATTGGTGGACGCGCGGCACGCTGACTTCCAATACGGCGGCGATTTCGGTGAGGTTCAGTTCCTCGACGAAGAACAGCTGCAACACCAGTTTCAGCCGGTCGGGCAGTGCGATCATCGCCTGCACTAGGCGCTCGCGGTCCTCGACGGCGCATAGCGCCTCGAACGGGTCGGGATCGTCGCTGGCAAAGGCAAGGCTGGTTTCATCATAGGCATCATCCATCGGGGTCAGCCTGACGACGGATGCTTCGATGGCGAGCAGTTCGGTGTCGCTCACCTCCATCGCGCGGGCAAGTTCGGCGCGGCTGGGTTCGCGCCCCAATGTCCCGCGCAATGCTTCGAGCGCGCGGTCATATCCGGCCCGCTTGCTGCGCGCGGTGCGGCTGTCAAGCGCGGTCCGGCGCACTTCATCCAGCATCGCGCC
>JBGSKN010000232.1:0-4341 GCA_041741215.1 Erythrobacter sp.
ATGGTCGAACGATGCTTCAACAAGCTCAAGAACGCCCGAAGGCTGGCCACCCGATACGACAAAACCGCCGACAGCTATCTCGGTTTCATCCACCTCGTCTCAATCCGCCTGTGGATGCGTGAATTTGTCAACAGGTCCTAACCTCCTTGCTTGCCGGATTTGCGGTGGCAAGCTCCAGCAATCTTTGATCAATTCGTTCCTTTTTTTCGTAAATTGGCAAAACTTTATCATACGTTTCTCTATTTAGATTTTCAAATTCATTCGCGTGGCACGAGGCGATTTCCGTGCTCAAAAGCGATGCAAACAGCAACGGAGCAAAATACATCATTTAATCCTTTCTATTGAAAAATATCAGCATGATAATCCGATTTAAAAAAACATAAATCGTTTCGAAATGTCAATAGGAAGGCAAGCTAGACATTTGTTGAGGCAGTGCTTTCACTTTCTTTCGCGCTCCGATGCAGCCTGCGCGCCGGTTGCTTTTTACACAACAATGCAAAAAGCGAGCACAAGCCCGCGCCGTTGCGCTATTCAAATGGCGCCACCTGTGAGGACAATGGCGGCGATGCGAGTGCCCTCCACCCGTCGCGCGCGGCTGCCAGCGAATTCCGAGGGAAGCAGGTTCCTTGTTTCATGACCATGCTCCATGTGCTCCATCGCGTAAGATTTCGCTTCACCTCCTCACCGGCCCGCCAGCCTCCTTTCGCAATTGCACAACGCGTCTGTGCCTGTTACTCGCGCCCGCGATTGAAGGAGAGCTCCCAGCCAATGTCCGACGTGAAGAAAGTCGTCCTCGCCTATTCCGGCGGGCTTGATACCAGCGTCATCGCCAAGTGGTTGAGCACCGAGCGCGGGCTGGAAGTCGTCACCTTCACCGCCGATCTGGGCCAGGGTGAGGAAATCGAACCCGCCCGCGCCAAGGCCCGCGCGATGGGCATTCCCGATAATCACATCTTCATCGAAGACCTGCGCGAAGAATTCGTGCGCGATTTCGTCTTCCCGATGATGCGCGCCAATGCCCGCTATGAAGGCGATTACCTGCTCGGCACCAGCATCGCGCGGCCGCTGATTTCAAAGCGTCTGGTGGAAATTGCACACGAAACCGGCGCGGATTTCATCGCCCACGGCGCGACCGGCAAGGGCAATGACCAGGTGCGGTTTGAACTTTCCGCCTATGCGCTCGACCCGGATATCAAGGTTATCGCTCCGTGGCGCGAATGGGATCTGACCAGCCGCACCGCGTTGATCGCCTGGGCCGAAGCGCATCAGATCGCGGTGCCAAAGGACAAGCGCGGCGACAGCCCGTTTTCAACCGATGCCAACCTGCTGCACACCTCGTCCGAGGGCAAGGTGCTCGAAGACCCGTGGGAGGAGACCCCGGACTATGTCTATTCGCGCACGGTCAATCCCGAAGACGCGCCCGACACGCCCGAATATATCACCATCGATTTTGAACGCGGCGACGGGGCGGCGCTGAACGGCGCGGCGATGTCCCCGGCCGCGCTGCTGGCCGCGCTCAATGATTTGGGCCGCAAACATGGGATCGGGCGGCTCGATCTGGTCGAAAACCGCTTTGTCGGGATGAAAAGCCGCGGGATGTATGAAACCCCCGGCGGCGAAATCTACGCCCGCGCGCATCGCGGGATCGAACAGATCACGCTCGATCGCGGCGCGGCGCATCTTAAGGACGAACTGATGCCGCGTTATGCGGAGCTGATCTACAACGGCTTCTGGTTCTCGCCAGAGCGCGAGATGTTGCAGGCCGCGATTGACCTCAGCCAGGACAAGGTGACGGGCACGGTGCGGCTGAAGCTTTACAAGGGGCAAGCCAGCGTGGTCGGGCGCAAATCGCCCTTCTCGCTCTATTCCGAAGCGCATGTGACGTTTGAAGATGACGCCGGGGCTTACGATCAGAAGGACGCCGAAGGCTTCATCAAGCTGAACGGGCTGCGGCTGCGGTTGCAGGCCCGGCGCAATCGCGACGCCTGAACCCGAGTCGCCGCGCAAGATGTGCGGCTGAACGCGCGTGCCTTGCCTGTCGGAAGGCGATTTTGCGCCCGCCCGCGCGCACCTCGGCTGACAAATGCGACAAAGCGTTGACTTATCCACCCGTGTCCACAGGCGATCTGGGCAAAAGTGGAAAACTAGGGCTTGCCGATGTTGCCAGATCGCCGGTTGAGGCGCAATTTCAACTTGTCTTCGGGACACAGATCAACCGGAACGGAAAGCCGCAAGGTCTTGAAGTTACGATGGTTTTGATCCCAAGGATGGCGGTGGAACATGTCCACGCGTTCATCGAGAGACGGCTTGGAAGAGGCCTCGGCCAAATGCAAGCAGGCTCGTTTGAGAAGGGCGCGACGCAGTTTTACCGGACAGGCCGGGTAATCTGGCCGGATCGGGTGGCAAGGACGGCGCAAGCCTGAATGGCCGCAAGCCCGGATCGGCAAAGGACGCGGTCTCGGCCAGGCATCTGCGCATGGCAGCGAAAACCGGGGCCTGCGGGCTTTGGCAGACGCAGCAGGGCAGAAGCGAAAGCCGGATGCCGGTGCGAGCGCCGGTGACGAAACTCTGATGCGCAAGTCGCAAGACACCAATCGCAAGATTGGGCGAGCAGAGCCAGACATCGGGCGCCAAGTATGCCCTGAAACCAGCGAGGCGGAAGGTCCGCCAGAAGTCTCGCAAGGTACAGAGTGTCCACGCGCTGGTGAGAGTGGGGTCGGCAGCAATGCCGGCCCCATTTGCATTGTCGCGCAGATCGGGCTGGCCCGTCTCGCTCCGTCGAGTCGCAACTGCGCGCACCCGGACAAATCAGCTGCTGTGCCAGCGCGCGGCCGCAACGCCTCGTCGTAAATCAAGGGCGCTTCATGCCGCGCCTGATCCCTGTCAGCGATGAAATGCTGCCCGGGTTTGCCTTGTGCACCCCCGCCAATCTATCGCCCCTGTCATGCGGACGGGAATGCGCATCGAAGGCCTCAGGGCCCGCAGCATCCGGACGGCGGTGGTCGCCGGCATATTCGGACTCGTCCCGCTACCCGCATCCTCCGCCGCTGCACCCGATGCCGATACCGCATTGATCGATCCGGCCACCAGCGCCGCCGTGATCGAATTGGTGCCAGTGCAGCCCGATGCCGACGTCACCGCGCCCGCTTTCGAAACGCCTTCTGCGCCGCAGGAAACCACGCTTGGCCGGGGCAGCGCGTCATACTACGCCGCCAGGTTCCACGGACGCCGCACCGCCAGCGGCGAGGTGTTCGATAACCGCGCGATGACCGCCGCGCACCGCACCCTCCCTTTCGGCAGCGTCGTGCGGGTCACCAACCCCGCCAATGGGGCCAGCGTGGTCGTGCGGATCAATGATCGCGGCCCCTTCACCCGTGGCCGGATGATCGACGTCAGCCGCGCCGCTGCCGAGGAACTTGGCCTGATCGCGCCCGGCCATGCCACGGTTGAACTGGCGCTGATCGAAGGCTAGTCCCGGCGCAGCGGGGCCGGTAGGAGACACATGAGACACTGTCCAGGAACGTAAAAAACCGCCCTCACGCGGGGCGCCCGGTCAGTCGCTTTCGTCCTCAGCGAAACCGTCTGTGCTGACATCCTCTCCGGCATCATCCGCATCGAAGTCATCCTCGCCGAAGTCTTCCGCATAGAACGCGTCGTCGTCGTCGTCGTCCCCGTCCTCGTCCTCATCCCAATCGCGCACCACCGGCGGGTTGAGCAGCCGGCCCAACCGCTGGTCAAACTCCTTCGCGGCGCGGCCCGTCGCGAAATTGCCCTCCAGCCGGTCGAGCCGCCCAAGATGCGCCAGCAGCAGCCGCGCATCATAGCGGGTGCGGGTGGCGACTTCCTCGCCGTGGTAGAACACGCTCTCGGTCATCCCGTTCAGCGCCCGGTCGGCGAGCACTTCCTCGACCTGCGGGCGGGCGAGCACCAGCGCGGCATCCCACAATTCGCGAAACTCGGCCGAGGCACGCCGCATCCGATAACAATGCGCGCGCGAAACCCCCACCTGCCCCGCCGCCGCCCGGACATTGCCCCACTGCGAGAGCGCGGTGAGAAAACCGGCCTGCACTTCGCGCGAAAGATCGGGAGCAGCCTCAAGCGCGGCGAGCATGGTAGCGGGAGCGTGGGGCGAAAGGTCGGACATCGGGCGGTTCCTTGGCAGCGAGAGGACAAGGTCGCCAAGCCTATCAGCGGGAGGGGGTGACGTGACCCCCAACCTTCATCCAGTTGCGATTAGAGTCTCGGCGTTGTTGTTGCCCAGCTGGGCAGGTGAAGCAAGGGGCTGCGTAGCGTAGCCTCCGGCTATGCGGAGCGCAGCAGCCCCTTGCTTTTTCAGTTCGG
>JBGSKN010000233.1:0-13181 GCA_041741215.1 Erythrobacter sp.
TCGCCAATCGGGTGGTGGCGCGCGCACCGCTCCAGGGGGCGCAGGTCGCGCTGGTGGCGATGCGCCGCAATGGCGAAGTGGTGGCGATGGTGGGCGGCAGGGATTACGGCAAATCATCATTCAACCGCGTAACGCAGGCACGCCGCCAGCCGGGATCGACCTTCAAGACATTCGTCTATCTCGCCGCGCTCGAAGCCGGGTGGGAGCCGGATGACACCATCCCCAACACCGAAATCACCCAAGGCAGCTACCGCCCCAAAAACGCCGCCGGGCGCTATTCCGATCAGATCACGCTGGAAGATGCCTTTGCCGGATCCAGCAATGTCGCCGCGTTCCGGCTGTTTCAGGCGGTTGGCAGCGACAAGGTCATCGCCAGCGCGCGTGCGCTCGGCATTGCAGCGCCGATGGCCGAGGGCGACCCCAGCCTCGCGCTGGGAACCTCGGTGATGACGCTGATGGAGCTGACCGCCGCCTATGCCGGGATTGCCGCGAATGAATTTCCGGTCGAACCCCATGCCTTCCCGCGCGGCGAGCAAAGCTGGTGGGAATGGCTGACCACTCGCAAGGACAGCCTGTCATCGGGCACCCATGATGACATCGAAGCCATGTTGCGATCGGCAATAAACCGGGGAACGGGGCGCAATGCCGTGTTGCCGATTGCCAATTACGGCAAGACCGGCACTTCGCAGGATTACCGCGATGCGTTGTTCGTCGGCTATGCGGGCGATCTGGTGGTCGGCGTGTGGATCGGCAATGATGACAACACCCCGATGAAGGGCGTGACCGGCGGCAGCACGCCTGCGCGGATCTGGCGTGATTTCATGCGCGGCGCGTTGAAAATCGAAGCCGCGCCGCGTCCGCAAGCCAGCGAATCGCCCGATCCCGAAGGCCCGATCCAGCAGCTTGACGTGGGCATGTTGGGGGGTGAGGGGGGAACCATACCGCTGGGGCAGGATGGCACCACATTGCGGATCGATGGCGATGGCGTGGTGTTGTCGCGGGACGGCGCGCCGGTGGAAGTGCGGGTGAGCGAGGGCGGCATTGCCGTGCAGCCCGCGCCAAAGCCCACGCAGCCAACTCCGCCTTAGGCGGCTTTAGCCTAAACCATCAGGATATTCATCACAGCCGTGGCAATCGGGCGGGATCGGTCGTCCTGCCAGGCCTCTACCGTGACATTGGCGTTGCGCCGCCCAAGCCGGGTGATGCGGCCAATCGCAAAACTCGGCTTGCTCTTGCCCGCAGCGAGATATTGCACGGTGATGTTGATCGGCTTCATCTGCGGATCGCGCCCCGACGCCAGCAACGCGGTGCGCAGCGCGGCATAGCCTGCCGTTTCCAGCAATCCGGCGGTCGCGCCGCCGTGGAAATGCTGCGGCCGGCCTTCAACCATCGGCCCGAAATCGACCGTCAGCACCGGCATTCCGGCGTCCTCGCCGCATACCGCGATCCCCAGCGAGCGGGCATAGGCGGGCAGATCATCGGATATGTCGGGTGCATCAGGCATCGGCGTCATCCCCCTGCGGTGCCCGGTTCTGGGCCCGGTTCTGGGCGGGGTTCAGGGCCGGGTTTTGCTGGCGCGGATCGGCCCCGATGGTCATGAACACGCCCGCAACATGCGCCACCGGATCATCCGGGTCGCCATCATGGGCGATCCCGCGCACAAATGCCGCCGAGCGCGTACGGCGATAGCATTCCACCCGCCCGCGGACGCTTGCCCTGTCGCGCGCCGGTCTTTGATAATCGACCCTGAGATCGAGCGTCGCCACTGGTTTGAACGCCCCGCTGGCCTGCCAGATTGCCATTCCGCTGGCCATGTCCATCAGGCTGATGATCGGGCCGGAGGCGAGCACCGGGCGGCTGCGATCCCCCAGCAGGTCTTCGCGCCACGGCAGTTCCAGTTCAACCCAGTTGTCGCCCTGGTCGGTGAACCGCAATCCCAGCCAGCCGGTATGGCCGTGGCGGAAAAACCATTGTGATGCTTCGCGCGCATCGAACCGGGCAGGGGGCGTGGTCATGGCGGGGTCAATAGGGGTGGTGATCCTGGCCTTGCAAGCATTGTCGCGAAGATTGTCGCCCCATCACAGCATCCCCCCCGCCAGCCGGTCAATCGCGCCTTGCAGGATCACCGCAGCGGCGTGGCTATCAATCGCGACGGCGCGTTTGGCGCGGCTCATGTCCTGCACGATCATCGCCGCCTCGGCCGCCTGGGTCGACCAGCGTTCGTCCCACAGCAGGATCGGCAATCCAAAGGCTTCGGCGCAGTTGCGGGCATAGGCGCGCGATGCCTGCGCGCGCGGGCCTTCGCTCCCGTCCATATTGCGCGGCAGGCCGAGCACGATGCCGCTTACGCCGCGCGTCTGGATCAGGGCTGCCAGAGTTTCGCGGTCGCGCCCCCACTTGCCGCGCTGGATCGTGGTGCCATTGGTGGCAAAGCGCCAGCCTGCATCGCAGGTCGCGGTGCCGATGGTTTTGGTGCCCAGATCGAGGCCAAGCAGCACACCGCCATCGTCGACGGCTTGCGCAAAACCGCGCGCGTCTTCGAAGATCAAGCCGCTTTCTGCCATACCTCAGCCCGCCGGATCACGTCCGCCTTGGTGTTGGCCCAGAACAGCGGCAGATCATAGACGTGGTAATTGTTTCCGGGCAGAACGTAAGACCCCATTGCAGGCGGCGGGCCGATCAGCAGCAGCCCGCGCGCATCGCAGCGCGCCGGGACAAGGCCGGGGACAAGCTCGCCTTCTTCCATGCTGTCTTCTGGCACCAGCGTGCCGAGATTTGCGCTGGCGGAGGCGCTGCCGCCATTTTGGCCGGTGATCGGATTGGTGCAGAGGATCGGGCTGGCCCCCGATTTTTCGCCATTCATCGCAGTTGACGCCGCGTAATAGCCGAGCACGCTGGACGGATCGGCCGGTTCGGCAAAGCTGGACCAGCTGATGATGCACCCGGTCTGCTGCGCGTCCGCACAGGCGGGAAAGCCGATTGCGGGCAGATCATGCGCCACGCTGACCGGCCAGCCGATCACATAGGCTGCCACCAGCCGTTCAGCCACGGGCGATCCGCGCACTTCCTCGGCCAGCAGGCGCTTCAGATGCAGCGACCCTTGCGAATGGCCCGCCAGTACGATTGGCGTGTCGGGCGCGACGCTGGAAAGGAAATAGCGATAGGCCTCACGCACATCGGCATAGGCGGCATCGATTGCCTGCCCCGCCTCTGGTGCGTCGGTCAGGAATGCGCCCATCGTCGCCTGCCGGTATCGCGGTGCCCAGATTTCGGACGCGGCGTTGAACGGGCTGGCCATGCCGCGCAGGTAAATCCGGGCGATGCGTTCCGCCTCAGGATCGCCGCCATTATCGAGCGGCGCGTTCCAGGCGGAACGGTTGAGGTAACTTGTCGGGTGGACGAAGAACACGGCGAACGACGCCGTCGGTGGCTCTGCCGGGGTGGGCAGCAGCCCGCGATCATTGGCATAGGCAGGCTGCCAGCGCGCCGGATCGTTCACCCCGATGCCGGGGCGTGAAAACCACAGGCCTGCGTCTTGATAGGCGTTGGCTTCAAGCGGCGCGACGGGGGCAAACTCTGCCGATGGCACCAGCGCGATGGCCGTCAACTTGTCCGCAAACAGCGCGAGCAGGATTCCGGCGGCGATCACGAGGACAATGCAGGATGCGATGAAATAGAGGAACTTGCGGGCCATGTTTCGGTGCGCCCCAGCTATCAGGAAGCGGGCGCGGCGGCCCCGCCTTCGGCCAGCGGCGGGCGCAAGGTGGTCCACGCGCGGTCGCCGCGCAGGCTGGTATACCAGCTCATCGGGTTCCAGTTGGTCGATCCGTCAAGCGAGAAGGTGATGAACTCCGCCCGCCCGCCGATATTGGCCAGCGGCACCCCGCCTCCAAGGCCGTTTTCCTCTGCCGCCGCGCGGCTGTCGGCGCTTTGATCGCGGTTGTCGCCCATCACGAACACGTGGTCGGCGGGCACCGTGTAAGGCCCAAAATTGTCCAGCCCCTGATCGCGGTAATCAATGGTGAGATAGGTCGCGCCGTTGGGCAGGGTTTCGCGCCATGTCGGCGGGGCGTAATATTCGCGCCCGTCTGGGTCAGTCTCGCGATAGGCTTCGAAACCGATCAGGCACGGCCCGTCATTGCACATCAGCGCAGCTTCAAACGGGATGCGCACGGTCGGCACGACTTCGCGTTTGATCGGGGCGCCGTTGAGGATGATCTGTCCGCCGCGCACCTCGATGATGTCGCCCGGCAAAGCGACCACGCGTTTGATATAATCCTCATCACGCAGCGGGTGCACCGGGATCACGATATCGCCATATTCGGGCATTGATGGCCAGACCCGCCAGTCGCCGCGCGGCAACAGGTGAAAGCTGGCCGAGGCCCATGACCAGCCATAGGGATATTTGCTAACCACCAACCGGTCACCAACCCACAAGGTCGGCATCATCGAGGTGGAAGGGATGTAGAACGGCTTGGCCACCAGGCTGTGGAACGCCAGCACCGCCAGCAGCATCAGCGCAAGCCCGCGGATTTCCGCCAGCCAGTTGACCTTTTCAGAGGCTTCACGCGCGGTTTTGTCAGTCACTAGCGGGCTTTCAATGCTTGGCATGGGCGGGTGCGCCGATCACAGAGGGATAGCTTCGATGATCACAAAGGCCTGTGCCCAGGGATGATCATCGGTGAGGGTCAGATGAATGCGCGCCTCATGGCCTGCCGGGATCATTTCTTCAAGTCGCAATGCCGCGCCGCCGGTCAACGCGAGCGTCGGCGCGCCGGACGAGGCGTTGACCACGCCGATGTCCTTCATGAACACCCCGCGTTTGAACCCGGTGCCGACCGCCTTGGAAAAAGCCTCCTTGGCGGCAAAGCGTTTGGCATAGGTGCCCGCGATGGTGAAGGGGCGGCGGCGGGCCTTGGCGATTTCCGTGGCGGTGAACACGCGGTTTTCGAACCGCTCGCCAAACCGGGCGAGCGAATTGCCGATCCGTTCGATATTGCAGAGGTCTGATCCGAGACCGATAATCACGACGGTTCCCCCAAACCGTCGCCCCGGACTTGATCCGGCGTCGGGCTTTCTCTGTCGATGTTCATTTGAACGCCCTGATGATGACCGCCACCAGCAGCGCCAGCGCCACAATGTGGAGCATCACCTGCGATTTGAACAGCGGGTGCGCGAAATCGCCCTTGGCCACCCGCAGCGCGCCAACATAGCCGAAAATCTGCAAGGCCGCCCAACCAACCGCGAACACCGTCATCACCTGCGTGTTGAGCGCAAAGCCGAGAAAGCCGACGGCGATCAGGAACAGCGCGGCGGCGGCAAAGGCCCAGACCTTCTGCTCGCGCGCCAGCGGGGGAAGATCGCCCGCTGCCATCAGCGCACTTCATCCATCAATTCGCGCATCCGGCGGATCGCGGTTTCGAGGCCGACGAACACCGCCTCGCCGATCAGGTAGTGGCCGATATTGAGCTCGGCGATCTGCGGGATGGCGGCGATAGGTTGCACGTTCTCGAAGGTGAGGCCGTGGCCCGCGTGCGGTTCGATCCCGTTTTTGGCGGCGAGCGCGGCCATGTCGGTGATCCGGCGCAATTCGCGTTCCACCAGCGCGCTCTCGCCATCGGCAAAGGCGTGGGCATATTGGCCGGTGTGAAACTCGACCACCGGCGCGCCGAGGCGCAGCGCGGCGTCCAATTGGCGTTCGTCCGCCTCGATAAACAACGACACACGGATGCCCGCTCCGCGCAGTTCTTCGACAATCGGAACCAGCGTGTTGTGCAGCCCGGCAGCATCCAGCCCGCCTTCGGTGGTGCGTTCTTCGCGCTTTTCGGGGACGATGCAGGCGGCGTGCGGCTTGTGGCGCAGCGCGATGGCAAGCATTTCCGGGGCCGCCGCCATTTCGAGGTTCAGCGGAAGATTGGTCGCCGTCTGAATCCGTGCCAGATCCTCGTCGCGGATGTGGCGGCGGTCTTCGCGCAGGTGCGCGGTGATCCCGTCACCGCCCACAGCCGCGACAATCTGAGCCGCACGCACCGGATCGGGGTGATCCCCGCCGCGCGCGTTGCGAATGGTGGCGACGTGATCGATATTGACGCCAAGGCGCAAGGCGCGGGGATGGGCGGTCTGGTTCATTCTTTGCGGCTTCCCGGCTTCGTCACCTCCACGCGCGCCAAAGCTGCGGGGATGTCGCCTTCGTCATAGGTCGGAAAATCAATCGCCAGCAGCGGGAAGAACGGCACGCCCAGTTGGGCCGACCCGCAAGACCGGTCGATGATCGCGCATTCGGCGATGACCTCAGCCCCTTCGCGCGCGACGGCGGCAATCGCTTCGCGGCTGGAGAGGCCGGTCGTCACCACATCTTCGACCATCAGCACCTTTGCCCCCGGTGCCAGCGCAAACCCGCGCCGCAGGTGGAAGGTGCCATCGGGCCGTTCGAGGAACAGCGCGTCCTTGCCCAAGGCGCGGCCGACTTCGTGGCCGATGATGATCCCGCCCATCGCGGGGGAGACCACCACATCGACCTGTTCGCGCACATCGGCGGGGATGCCCGCGACCACCGCTTCGGCCAGCCGCGCGGCGCGCTGCGGGTTCATCAGCACGCGGGCGCATTGCAGGTAATGTCCGCTATGCCTTCCCGATGACAGCCTGAAATGCCCTTCGAGCAAGGCGCCCGATGCGCGAAACTCTGCCAATACGTCGTCCTGGGTCATGGCCTTGCTCTGAAAAAGCGTCGGGAAGCGCCGGTTTGCGCGGCAATTATGGAGGCGTGCATAATTTTCTCCCTAGAAGCGCTTGAGGCACTCGGCAAGCGCGGCTAAGGGCGAGGATGAGGCTGGCATGTCTGCTGGCGGAACGCTGTTTTTCAACGCTTGCTGAGGCGATGCGCCGATTTGCAGTATGGGGTCATAACTTAGATATTGTTTGGGCACATGATGATGGGTCAGATGCATACCCGTATGAAATTGGTTACTCTCGCGGCGCTGGCCGCAGGGCTGGCGTTGTTCGCACCGATCGGCGCTGGCGCGCAGGACGCGGTCGCGGATGCTCCGGCAGTGCAGGCGACTGCGCCGGATTCAGCGCCGGATTCAGCGATGATCGAATCGGTCACCGATGCCTCTACCGCGCAGGCCGGGTCTTACGTTCCGATGGCTCCGACCAAGGGCAAGGGCATGCCAACGTCCTATCAGGACGACCCTATCAAGAGCCTGACGTTTCAGGATCAGTATTCGGACAATGGCGAATATGCCTTGTGGATGCATGATGCGATCCTGATGCCGGTCATCACCATCATCAGCCTGCTGGTACTCGGACTGCTGCTGTTTGTGGTGGTGCGCTTCAACCGCAAGGCGAACCCGGTTGCATCAAAGACAACGCACAACACCCTGATCGAAGTGGTGTGGACGATTGTTCCGGTGATCATTCTGGTGGTGATCGCGGTGCCTTCCATCACGTTGCTGGCGCGTCAGTATGAAACACCGCCCGCAGACGCGGTTACGGTCAAGGTGACAGGGTATCAGTGGTATTGGGGCTACACCTATCCCGATCACGGCGAGATCGAGGTGATTTCCAACATGCTGCCCGAAGCCGAGGTGCTGAAGCGCGGTGAGCCGGGGCAGCTTGCGGTGGATAACCGCATGGTGGTGCCCGCAGGCGTGCCGCTGCGCATCCAGACCACTGCGGCTGATGTGATCCACGCCTTTGCCGTGCCGTCGCTGTGGTTCAAGATGGACGCGGTGCCGGGGCGGCTTAATGAAAAGCTGCTGACCATCAAGGAACCGGGCGTCTATTACGGGCAGTGTTCCGAATTGTGCGGCTCGCGCCACGGCTATATGCCCATCGCGGTTGAAGCGCTTGCGCCCGATCAGTTCGCTGCATGGGTAAAGGCGCAGGGCGGCACGATGCCGAGCGAGGGCGCAGGCGAAGTTCCGGCAGCTGAAAAGGTCGCCGCGCTGACCGCTCGATAAGACATAAACGAATATCATCGGAAGAGTATCTGACAATGGCTACCACCGCAGAAGGTTTCGACGCCCACAGCGATGATCACGCGCATGATCACGCGGACCACAAGCCGGGCTTTTTTGCCCGCTGGTTCATGTCGACCAACCACAAGGACATCGGCACGATGTACCTGGTCTTTGCGATCATCGCAGGGATTGTGGGCGGAGGGATGTCGGGGATCATGCGGGCTGAGCTGGCTCAACCCGGCATTCAATACCTGACCTGGTGGGCGCAGTTCATGGGCGGCGCCAATGACATGAACACCGCGCTGCATATGTGGAACGTGTTCATCACCGCGCACGGCCTCATCATGGTGTTCTTCATGGTGATGCCGGCGATGATCGGCGGGTTTGGCAACTGGTTCGTGCCGCTGATGATCGGCGCGCCGGACATGGCCTTCCCGCGGATGAACAATATTTCGTTCTGGTTGACGGTGGCGGGTTTCCTGTCGCTGTGCTTCTCGCTGTTCGTTCCCGGTGGTTCCGGCCCTGGCGCTGGCACCGGCTGGACGGTTTACGCCCCGCTGGCGACCAGCGGATCGGTTGGCCCGGCGGTCGATTTCGCGATCTTCTCGCTCCACCTTGCAGGCGCTGGTTCGATCCTGGGGGCGACCAACTTCATCACAACCATCTTCAACATGCGCGCGCCGGGGATGACCCTGCACAAGATGCCGCTGTTCGTGTGGTCGGTGCTGGTTACAGCGTTCCTGCTGCTGCTCGCGCTGCCCGTGCTGGCTGCGGCGATCACCATGCTGCTGACCGATCGCAATTTTGGCACGACCTTCTTTGACCCGGCGGGCGGCGGCGATCCGGTGCTGTATCAGCACCTGTTCTGGTTCTTTGGCCACCCCGAAGTTTACATCATGATCCTGCCGGGTTTCGGCATGATCTCGCAGATCGTGGCCACCTTCTCGAAGAAGCCGGTGTTCGGCTATCTCGGCATGGCCTATGCGATGGTCGCGATCGGCGTGGTCGGCTTCATCGTCTGGGCGCACCACATGTATACCGTGGGCATGGACGTGAATACGAAGATGTATTTCACCGCCGCCACCATGGTGATCGCGGTGCCGACCGGTGTGAAAATCTTCAGCTGGATCGCCACCATGTGGGGCGGGTCGATCACATTCAAATCTCCGATGGTATGGGCGATGGGCTTCATCTTCCTGTTCACCGTTGGCGGCGTGACCGGGGTTGTTCTGGCCAATGGCGGGATCGACGATAACCTGCACGATACCTATTATGTGGTCGCGCATTTCCACTACGTGCTGTCGATGGGCGCGGTGTTCTCGTTGTTCGCGGGCTTCTATTACTGGTTCCCCAAGATGAGCGGGCGGATGCACAGCGAATTCCTGTCGCACCTGCATTTCTGGGTGTTCTTCATCGGGGTGAACGTGATCTTCTTCCCGCAGCATTTCCTCGGGATGCAGGGGATGCCGCGCCGTATCCCCAACTTCCCCGAGCAATTTGCATTCTGGAACCAGGTGTCCTCGTTCGGCTACGCTATTGTTTTGGTTTCGGTGACAATCTTCTTCGTAAACCTCGTCTATGCGTTCACCGTCGGCAAGAAAGCTCCAGCCAATTACTGGGGCGAGGGCGCGACGACGCTCGAATGGACGCTGCCTAGCCCGCCGCCCTATCACCAGTTTGAAACCCTGCCGGTCATCGAGGATCACCACGATTACCACGATCACCGGCCGGTAAAGGACTGATCAACTGACGGTGACGGCGCGCTATCCCGCTCCGCACCGGCCAGCAAAGCACAAGGGGAGGGCGCGGCGGGTTTGCCGCGCTCTTCGCCAATGAGACACCAGACGATTATGGAAACCGCCTCACCCCCGATCAGCCAGGCAAGCGTCGCCCGCACTGCGGCGGCCCGCACTGCGGCTGCGCTGCCGACGGATTGGCGTGACTTTTTCGCGCTGACCAAGCCGCGGGTGATGACGCTGGTGATCTTCACCGCGATTTGCGGCGTGCTGGCTGCGCCCGGTTCGATCCACCCGGTGCTGGGTTTCACCGCAATTCTGGCGATTTCGATGGGGGCGGGCGGTTCGGCTGCGCTCAATCAATGGTGGGAAGCCGATCTTGACGCCGGGATGAAACGCACCATGAACCGGCCCCTGCCGAGCGGGCGGATGCGGCGCGGCGATGCGCGCGATTTCGGGATTTTCCTGTCAGCGACATCGGTTTGCCTGATGGGTGTGGCAATCGGCTGGCTGGCGGCTGGCCTGCTGCTGGGCGCGATCATCTATTACGCGGTGATCTACACCATGTGGCTCAAGCCGCGCACCCCGCAGAACATCGTCATCGGCGGCGGTGCAGGGGCGTTCCCGCCGCTGATCGGCTGGGTTGCGGTGACGGGCGAGATTACCGCCATGCCGGTGTTGCTGTTCGCGATCATCTTCTTCTGGACCCCGCCGCATTTCTGGGCGCTCGCTCTGTTCGTGAAGTCCGATTACGCCAAGGTCGGCATTCCGATGCTGCCGGTGGTCGCGGGCGAAAAGGTTACGCGCCGCCAGATCATGTTTTACACCCTGCTGCTCGCCCCGGTCGCGATTGCACCGTGGGCGATTGGCGGGACGGGCTGGATTTATGGCTCGATCGCGGCGGTATTGTCGGCGCTTTTCGTGGTGCTGGCGGTTCCGGTGGCGGTGCGGATGCAGGCTGAAAATGACGCGATGCTGCCCGAAAAGAAGCTGTTCAAATACTCGATCGTCTATCTGTTCGTGCTGTTCGCTGCGCTGGTGGCGGACCGGGTAGCGGCCTATCAGGGGTGGATCGCATGACGCCGGACGAAGAAGCCGAATATCGCCGCCGTCAGAAAGGCCGCAACCGGGTGGTCGCGGGCACGTTGTTGTTCTTTGTGGTGCTGTTTTACGCCATCACCATGGTTCGGATCGGAGACGGCTGATGGCGACGTTTGCGCCTGCAACCCACAGCGATGAAGCCACCCGCCGCAACGCGCGTGTCGGCGTGATGGCGTTCGCAGGCGCGTTGTTGATGCTCGGCCTCGGCTATGCATCGGTGCCGCTTTACGAAATGTTCTGCCGCGTCACCGGATTTGGCGGGACGACTCAGGTGGCGAGCGAGGCTGAGGCCGCAAGCGCGGCGGTCAATGCGACCGGGCAGACCATCTCGATCCGCTTCGATGCATCAACCGCGAGCGATATGCCGTGGACCTTCCGGCCCAGCCAGGCGACCGACACCGTCACCATCGGTGAACGCGATATCGCCACCTATGTCGCCCGCAACGAAAGTTCGCGAGCCATCACCGGCATGGCGACCTTTAATGTGACACCGGTGCAGGCAGGCCAGTATTTCAACAAGATCCAGTGCTTCTGCTTTACCGAACAGACGCTCCTGCCCGGTCAGGAAGTGACCATGCCGGTGTTGTATTATGTCGATCCGGCGATGCTGGACGATCCGAATATGCGCGGCGTTGAACAGATCACGCTGAGCTATACTTTCCACCGCACGAAGGACCCGGTAAACCCGGTGTCCGCGCGCACCAATTAAACCTTCAAGCAACCCAGGGACGGGACCGACCAATGGCTGGCAAGGCAAATCACGATTATCACATCCTTGAACCCGATATCTGGCCGCTGATCGGCGCGATCTCGGCGCTGACGTTCACCAGCGGCATGGTGCTGAGTTTTCACCCCGATCTGTTCGGGATGGCCTCCAAATTCGTGGTGTGGGCCGGGCTTTCCGGGCTGATCGCGACCTTCTTCATGTGGTTCCGCAACGTGGTGATCGAGGCGCAGCGCGGCGATCATACGCCGGTGGTGCAGTTGCACATGCGCTATGGCATGATCCTGTTCATCGCGTCCGAAGTGATGTTCTTCGTCGGGTGGTTCTGGAGCTTCTTCGATTTCGCGCTGTTCCCGACCGCGCTCGAATTCGATCACGAAACCGGCGCGACCACCAGCCTGTTCGGGCAGGCGGGTGCGATTGCCGCCTTCATTCCCCACGGCATGCAAGTGCTCGATCCCTTCGCGCTGCCGCTGCTTAACACGCTGATCCTGCTGTGTTCGGGCACCACCGTAACCTGGGCGCACCATTCGCTGATCCATGGCGACCGTGAGGGGCTGAAGCAGGGCCTGTGGGCGACGATTGCGCTGGGCGTGCTGTTCAGTTCAATCCAGGCCTATGAATATGGGGTCGCGCCGTTCGGCTTTGGCGGCAACACCTATTCATCGGCGTTCTATATGGCGACCGGGTTCCACGGGTTCCATGTGCTTATCGGGACGATCTTCCTCAGCGTGTGCCTGTATCGTTCGTATATCGGCCACTTCACCCCGCGCCAGCATTTCGGCTTTGAAGCGGCCGCCTGGTATTGGCATTTTGTCGACGTGGTGTGGTTGTTCCTGTTCGTTGCCGTCTATGTGTGGGGCGGTTGGGGCGCTGAATTCCATTGATGAGCGCGGACCCCGCCGGTCCGAATGAACAGAAAGGGCAGCCGGGGTTACTCTCGGCTGCCCTTTCCGGTTTGTGCCCGCGCTGCGGGGCAAAGACGCTGTTCGCCGCGCCCGCGCGGTTGGCGGATGAATGCGCCGGATGCGGGCTCAACATCCTCGGCCTTGAGCGCGGCGGGCGGTTTGTCGGGGTGGTGACAATGCTGCTGGCGCTGGCGCTGATCATGGCCGCGCTGGGCGTGGATGCATGGCTGCGACCGCCCGTGTGGGCCTCGTTCCTGTTCTGGGGGCCGGTGACGGCGGGCGCGGTGATTGGCGTGCTGAGGTTCTACAAGACCATGTGGGTCTATCACCAATACGAGGAACGCCAGCAGCCATGACCCGCCGCGTGCCTATCATCCCCACCATCATCGTGCTGGCTGCGGTCGCCACGATGATCGCGCTGGGCGTGTGGCAATTGGGGCGCAAGGCGGAGAAGGCTGATCTGCTTGCGCGATATGAGGCCGCAGCAAATGCCAGCGATGGAGTGGCCTTCCCGATAAAGGGGGACGGCGCACAAGCATGGTTCCGCCGCAGCCACCTGACCTGTGAGGCCGTCTCCAGGATCGATCTGGTGGCAGGCACATCGGCGCACGGTGCCAAGGGCTGGGTCCATCGCGCGACGTGCGCTTCGGGTGTGATCATTGATCTGGGCTATTCACGCGACATTGCAGCGCGCGCGTGGACCGGCGGCGCGGTGACGGGCGTGATCGCGCCGGGGCCGCGGCTTGTTGCC
>JBGSKN010000234.1:0-3515 GCA_041741215.1 Erythrobacter sp.
GAGGCGCTGGCGCGCTGGGCGGCGCTGCGCCCGGCGGCGCCCACCTCGCGATACCTGTTCCCGTCGAAATCCGGTCAGCATCTCAGCCGGATGCGGTTGTTTCAGGTAATCAAGGCGCTGGCCGCGCGCGCCGGGCTTGATCCCGCCGCGATCAGCCCGCACGTGCTACGCCACGCCTTTGCGACCCACCTGCTGGAGGGCGGGGCTGATCTGCGCGTGTTGCAGATGCTGCTTGGCCATGCCGATATTGCGACCACGCAGATTTACACCCACGTTGATGCCGCGCGGCTGGTTGCGCTGGTCAATTCGTGCCACCCGCTTGCCACAAAGCCCGCATCAGACTAGCGCCGTCGCATGATTTCATACCTCGATTTCGAGAAGCCGGTTGCCGCGCTGGAAGAGCGCATTGATCAGTTGCGCGGTGTCAACGCGTCGCATGATGTCGATGTGGCGAGCGAAATTGCCCGGCTCGAAGCCAAAAGCACCGAATTGCTCGCCAGCACCTATGCCTCGCTCACCCCGTGGCAGAAGACGCAGGTCGCGCGCCATCCGCAGCGCCCGCATTTCCGCGATTATGTCGCCCATGCCTTCAGCGATTTCATGCCCCTGGGCGGGGATCGTCTGTATGGCGATGATCAGGCGATCATGGGCGGTTTTGCGCGTCTGGGCGGACGGCGGATCATGCTGATCGGGCATGAAAAGGGCAATGATACCAAGAGCCGGATCAAGCACAATTTCGGCATGGGCAAGCCCGAAGGCTATCGCAAGGCGATCCGCCTGATGGAGTTGGCGGGGCGATTCGGGCTGCCGGTGGTGACGTTGGTGGATACATCGGGCGCATTTCCGGGAATAGAAGCGGAAGAGCGCGGGCAGGCCGAGGCCATCGCGCGGTCGACCGAGGCCTGCCTTGCACTCAGCGTGCCAATGGTGGCGGTGATTGTGGGCGAGGGCGGATCGGGCGGCGCGGTGGCGCTGGCAGCGGCCAACCGGGTGCTGATGATGGAACACGCGGTCTATTCGGTGATCTCGCCCGAAGGTTGCGCCTCGATCCTGTGGCGCACATCGGACAAGGCAGCTGACGCAGCGCAGGCGATGAAGGTCACCGCGCAGCATCTCAAACGCGATGGCGTGATCGACCGCATCGTCAAGGAACCGCTTGGCGGGGCGCAGCGCGATCCGGTGGCGGCGTCACGCCTGCTTGGCGCGGCCCTGACCGAAGAACTTGATCTGTTGTCAGACAAAAGCGCCGCTGCGCTGATCGCCGCACGCGAGGAACGCTTCCTCTCAATTGGCGGATAACTAGCCTGCCACAGGTGTTTGCACCGCGCTGCTTTGGCGATAGTCTTCCAGCGGGAATGATTTACGGGGAGGGTTGGACATGACTCGAATCACACGCAGCATCCTTACGTTAGGAGCAGCGCCGCTGGCGCTGGCCGGATGCGTGGCCGGCGGGGCAATACCCTCGGCATCAACCCCGATCACCGCCGCCGAAGCGCAGCAGGGCGCGGAGTTTCACCCGCAATTCCTTTCCGAATTCGGCGGCGCGATGGCAGGCTCCCACGCGCTCTATGTCGAGCAGGTGGGCAAGAATATCGCGGTGCAATCGGGCCTTGGCAACGCACGCGAAAGCTTCACCGTCAGCCTGCTGAATTCGCCAGTGCACAATGCCTTCGCGGTGCCGGGCGGCTATATCTACACCACCCGCCAGCTGGTGACGTTGATGAACAACGAAGCCGAACTGGCCGCCGTGCTGGGGCACGAAGTCGGCCATGTCGCCGCGCGCCATAGCCAGCGCCGTCAGCAGACCGCACAGCGCAATTCGATCCTTGGGGTGCTGGGCGCGATTGGCAGTGCGGTGCTGCTGGGCGATACCGGACTGGGCGATTCGCTGTCGCGCACTTTCATGCAAGGCTCGCAGCTTCTGACGCTGAAGTTTTCGCGCACGCAGGAATTGCAGGCGGATGATCTGGGCATCGAATACCTGACCAAGGCGGGTTATGACCGGCGCGCGATGGGCACCGTGCTGGCGAGCCTGGCGGCGCAAAACACGCTCGATGCGCAGCTGCAAGGTCGCAATGCGAGCGTGCCTGCCTGGGCCTCGACCCACCCTGACCCGGCGAGCCGGGTGCAAAGCGCGCTGACCAAGGCCGGCACGGCTGGTGGCACGACCAACCGTGATACCTTTATGACCCGGATCGATGGCTTGCTGTATGGCGATGATCCCGCGCAGGGGATGATCGAAGGCAGCCGGTTCATTCACCCCGAACTGCTGTTGTCGTTTACCGCGCCGCAGGGTTTCTACATGACCAACGGCACGCGCGCGGTCAGCATCAATGGCCAGGGCGGGCAGGCGCAGATGACGCTGGCACCTTACAGCGGCAATCTGGAAACCTATGTGCGCCAGCAGTTTACGGCGCTGGGCGGGAAGGACAGCACGCTCGCGCCGGCACAAATGCAGCGCACCACTGTCAACGGGCTTCCCGCTGCCTATGGCAGTGCGCGGGTCAATAACGGCAATTCGCAGGTGGATGTGACCGTGTTCGCCTATGAATTTGCGCGCGACCGGGCCTATCATTTCACTACGATCACGCCTGCGGGACAGGCGGCGACCTTCGATGCGATGTTCCAGTCAATGCGGCGGATCTCGCAGTCTGAGGCAAGCGCGGTGGTGCCCAGGAAATTGCAGGTGGTCACTGTCGCTCGCGGGGATACTGTTGCAAGCCTCGCGCGGAAAATGGCCTACCCCACGGCGCAGGTGGAACGTTTCCGGGTGCTCAATGCGCTTGCGAGCGGGGATAGCGTAACGCCGGGGCAGAAGGTTAAGATCGTGGTGAACGGGCGGTAGATTCAGCGCCTACGCCTTCTCCGTTCGCCCGTAACTTGGCAGGCCCCATTCCCAGCGGATCGCGGCTGCGCGCAGGGCAAAGCCGCAGATGAACCCTGCGCCCCACACCCATTCCTTGGGCACGCCCAGCAGCGGGGCGGCCATCATCCCGCCCACCGTCAGCACGGCGGTAAGCGCGGCGGCGGTCACGTAGAGTTCGGGCTGCATGATGATTGACGGGCGGCCCGCCACAACATCGCGGATAATCCCGCCAACACAGCCGGTGATGATCCCCATCAGCGCCGCGGGCACCGGCGGCACCCCGTAAGCCAGCGCCTTGGCACTGCCGAGCACCGCATAGGCGGCCAGCCCCGCGCCATCAGCATAGGCGTACAATTTGCCCTCCCACAGCCGGACGGGGGTGAACCATGCGAGCAATGCCGTGGAAAGGCACACCGCCGCCACCCAGGCATCGCCAATCCAGAACACCGGAGCGCCGATCAGCAGATCGCGCACCGTCCCGCCGCCCACCCCGGTAACAAGCGCGAAAAAGCCCATGGTGACAAAGGTCTGCCGCAGCCGCGCGGCCAGCACCGCGCCTGACAGCGCGAACACCGCAATCCCGGCGATATCGAGCAGGTCGAGGATCGGGGTGAGGACGGCGGGGGTCACGCGGCGGCCCGGCGCGCGC
>JBGSKN010000235.1:0-3821 GCA_041741215.1 Erythrobacter sp.
TCTCGGCGGCGGCTGTGGGCGTCGGCGCGCGGCGGTCGGCCGCGAAATCGGCGAGCGTGGTGTCGGTCTCGTGGCCCACGGCAGAGATGACGGGGATCGAGCATTCGGCGATGGCGCGCACCACCACCTCTTCGTTGAAACTCCACAAATCCTCGATCGATCCGCCCCCGCGCGCGACGATCACCACATCCGGGCGCGGGACGGGGCCGCCGGGTTCAAGCTCCGAAAACCCGCGTACCGCCGCCGCGACTTGTTCCGCTGCGCCCTGCCCCTGCACCAGCACCGGCCAGACGATCACATGGCTGGGAAAGCGATCCGCCAGCCGGTGGAGGATATCGCGGATCACCGCTCCGGTGGGCGATGTCACCACCCCGATCACCTGCGGCAGATAGGGCAGGCGGCGCTTGCGCCCGTCTGCGAACAACCCCTCCGCCGCCAGCCGTGCGCGGGTTTTTTCCAGCAGCGCCAGCAGCGCGCCTTCGCCCGCCAGTTCGAGGCTGTCGATCACGATCTGGTATTTCGACCGACCCGGATAGGTGGTCAGCTTGCCGGTCGCGATCACCTCCAGCCCGTCTTCGGCGCGGAAGTTCAGGCGCGCCGCATTGCCTTTCCACATCACTCCGTCGATCACCGCGCCCTCATCCTTGAGCGCGCAGTAGAAATGGCCGGACGCGGCGCGTTTGACCCCTGACAATTCGCCGCGCAGCCGCACGTAGCCGAAGCGATCCTCGACCGTGCGTTTCAGCAGCGCGGATATTTCGGTGATGGTTAGCGGCTGGGCGTTGTCGCCTGGTTTGGTTTCGGCAATCATGTCTGACATATTTTGGCTTCCAAGTGCCGGTTAGCTGTGACCAAAAAAGGACGACCCTTCGACAGGCTCAAGGCGAACGGATAAGGGACCTTCTCACTAACCGTTCGCGCTGAGCTTGTCTAAGCCTGTCCTGAGCGGCTGGCTTGCCAGCCAGCCGAAGGGCGCTGTCCTTACTTTTGTTCGAGGTTTCGCCAATGAATATCCTTCTCCTCGGCTCCGGTGGTCGCGAGCACGCGCTGGCGTGGAAGCTGCGCCAGTCGCCAAGCCTGCGAGGCACGCTCTACGCTGCCCCCGGAAATCCGGGCATTGCCGAGGAGGCGGAGTGCGTTCCGCTCGACCTGACCGAGCACGGCGCGGTGATTGCGTTTTGCGCCGTGCGGGACATCGGCCTGATCGTCATCGGCCCGGAAGCCCCGCTGGTGGACGGGCTGTCGGATGCCTTGCGGGCCGCAGGGCTGGCGGTGTTCGGCCCTTCCCAAGCCGCCGCGCAGCTTGAGGGCTCCAAGGGCTTCACCAAAGACCTGTGCGCTCGCGCGGGCATCCCCACCGCCGGTTACGTCCGCACCGCATCGCTGGCGGAGGCCCGCGCCGCGCTCATCCGGTTTGCACCGCCCTATGTGCTCAAGGCCGATGGGCTGGCGGCGGGCAAGGGTGTGGTGATCGCCGAAACACTGGCCGAGGCCGAAGCAGCGCTCGCCGACATGTTCAGCGGCGCGGGCGCGCAGGTGGTGATCGAGGAGTTCATGCACGGCGAGGAAGCGAGCTTCTTCGCGCTAACCGATGGCAGCACCATCGTGCCCTTCGGCTCGGCGCAGGATCACAAGCGGGTGGGCGACGGCGACGTGGGGCCGAACACCGGCGGCATGGGCGCATATTCCCCCGCCCCGGTGCTCACGCCAGAATTGCAGGCCCGCGTGATGGCCGAGATCATCGAACCCACGGTGCGGACCATGCGCGAGGACGGCAATCCCTATTCGGGCGTGCTGTTTGCCGGGCTGATGCTAACCGAAACTGGCCCCAAGCTGATCGAATACAACGCCCGCTTTGGCGATCCCGAATGCCAGGTGCTGATGATGCGGCTGGACAGCGATCTGGTGGAGGTCATGCTCGCCTGCGCGCGCGGGGCGCTGGCCGGGGTGACGGCGCAGTTCCGCGATCAAACCGCGCTGACCGTGGTGATGGCGGCCAAGGGCTATCCCGCGACCCCCGAAAAAGGCGGCGCGATCACGCTCGGTGAGGCCGAGGCGGACGGCGCCAAGGTGTTCCACGCTGGAACCGCGCTCAAGGACGGCGTGCTGGTGGCCAATGGCGGACGCGTGCTCAACGTCACCGCGATGGGCGCAAGCGTCACCGAAGCACAGGGCCTCGCCTACGCAGCGGTCGACAAGATCACCTTCCCCTCCGGCTTCTGCCGCCGCGATATCGGCTGGCGCGAAGTGGCGAGGGAGCAAGCGAACGAAATTTGACCTCGATCAAGGACGCTGCCCGATTATTGGAGGATACTGGCGCCATGACCCATCGCTTTGCCCTGATCGCTCCGCTTGCCTGCCTCGCCGCGCTCGCCGCCTGCCAGAGCGCTGCGCCGGTCGATGGCCCGCCGATGGTGGGCAAACCGACATCGCCATCTCCCGATACCCGCGCGCCTGCGTTCGTCGAGGCGGCCTGCGGCGGGTGCCATGCGGTTGAACCGCCGTTCCTCTCGCCCAATCCGGCCTCGCCCAGCTTTGCCGCGATCGCCAACCGGCGGGGCCTGTCCGAAAAGTCGCTCGCCAACTGGCTGGCCGAGGCGCATAATTACCCCGAGGACATGGACTTCACCCTCACCCGCCCACAGATCGATCAGATAGCCCGCTATATGGTGACGCTGCGCCACGCGGGTTACGTGCCCGACGAATAGGCCTGCCATTGGCGGGCACATATTTTGTCACGCATGGCAAAATGTGCTACCCGCCCTCGCGGTCGCATTCGGGGGGGGTCTCGATGCCATATCGTTACGCACATTATTTTGTCGGCATTGTTCTGCTCGTAATCGTCGTTGGCTTCTGGGCCAGCTATTTTTCCGTCGCAGGAGGGGTGCCGGCGGCGTTTCATGTCCATGCAATCTCGTCGATGGCATGGCTGCTGCTGCTGATCGCGCAGCATGTGACGATCCACCGCCGTCAGAATGGCCTGCACAAGCAGATGGGGTTGGCGAGCTTTGCGCTTTTCCCCTTTCTCATCCTCGGCTTTGTGATGATCATCAACGTTTCGGCGCGCGCTTTTGCTGCGGGATCGAGCCCGTTTCATGATTATATCGCGCCCGCCTTTGGAACCGCGATGGTCGTGGCGATTGCGGCCTATGTCACGCTTTTCTATCTTGCCTTGAAGCACCGCCGCAATGTCCGGCTCCATGCCGGTTATATGCTGGCAACGCCGCTTATCCTGTTTGAATCTCCGTTTAGTCGGTTCATGGATTTGCTTTTCCCGGCCTGGAATTTCATCGGCAGCGAAGGGCCCCATGCCGTGCTGGACGTGATCGCCATTTCCGATGGCCTGGCGATCCTGTTCGTCCTGGCGCTCTACCGGATGGATCGCAAGCACGGTGCCCCATGGCTGGTGGCCAGCTTCTTCATGGCTCTCCAGGCCGTATTGACGTGGTTCGCGCCTTCGATCCAGATTCTTGAGGACATATTCAAGGCTTACACCGCCATCCCAGAGCCACTGACAATGGCGACCGGGGTTGCCCTTGGCGGGGCGGCGGCATGGTTCGGTTGGGAGGCAGGCAAGGCGCCGCGCAAACGCGCCGCGCAGCCCGCCTGACGCTTCGTTACAACCGTTCTGCCATCAGTGCGACCATGTCCGCTTCGGGGCGCGGGCCATAGTGCGCGATCACTTCGGACGCGCAGATCGCGCCGCGCTTGAGGCAGCGCTCCAGCGGCTCGCCCTTGACGTAGCCGGTCAGGAACCCGGCCGCGAACTGGTCGCCCGCGCCGGTGGTGTCGACCACCTTGGCGACCGGCTCGGCGGCGAC
>JBGSKN010000236.1:0-2758 GCA_041741215.1 Erythrobacter sp.
ATGGTACCAGCCTTGCACATGCTGACCACAGTACATGTTAGGATGTTGCCATGCTCAGCTGCAATAATTCTTCCTTTGTAAAATATTTCAAATGTTGACAACGGGGTTTATCATTTTGACCGGCTGCTGCTGCTGGGCGGCGATGCGCGCAGGCTTACAGGCTGGGCGCCGCCGGTCTTTCCGCTGAAAGGCGGCACGATTGTCGCACGCGGAGTTACCGCTGGCCCGGCGGTCGCGCGCGTCCTGCAGGCGGTGGAAAACCGCTGGGTGGAGGAAGGCTTTCCCGATTCTGCCCGCATTGATGCATTGCTGGCCGAAGAACTCGAAAAACCGGCGCGCTGACCCGCCGGGCGGGATGAACCGGGCTTCTGAGGCGATGGGCTGACATTGATGCGGTTGTCACACTCCCGTTCTGCGCGTTAGTTTCCTTCGCGAGTCTGAGCATGTCCGATTACCAGCTGCCCAGATCAAGCCTCGGCCACATCCTCTGGCCTTTCGCGGCGGCCCTTCGGGTCGATCAAACCGCAATGCCCCGTTGAACTTGCCGCTCCGCCGGCATCCGCTCGACAAAGTGTAACAAGGGAGTTTATTGAATGAAATCCGTTAAGTTGGCGCTGCTTGCCGCCGTGTTTGCCGCAATCCCCGCAGTAACATTGGCGCAGGACGTGGGCGCCACAATCCACGGCAATGACGGCAACCCGATCGGCACGGTCGAGCAGGTGACCGAACAGGTGGTCGTGATCAACACCGGCAAACACAAGGCTCCGATTCCCGTCAATCTGCTGTTTGAAGGCGAAACCGGCCCCGCCCTCAACGCGACCAAGGCTCAGATCGATGCGCTGATGGATCAGCAGGTCGCTGCTGCCGAGGCCAAGCGTGATGCCGCGCTTGTCACCGGCGCTGCGGTGGTGTCGGTCAACGGCAACCCGGCTGGCTCGCTGGGCGAGGTTGATCTGGTGGCCGATGTCATCACGCTGGAAAGCCCCGACGGGCCGATCCTGCTCAAGAAAGAATATTTCACGGTCGATGCCGGGGGTCAGCTAAAGGCGCTCGTCACCCGTGAACAGATCGCCACTGCTGCCGCCAGCCGCAAGGGCGAAACCACGAGCGGCGCTTCGCAGTAAACCCCCTTTCAAAGACGCATGACAGGGCCGCAGTTGCACCAGCAACTGCGGCCCTTTTTGCGCGTTAATCGAACCGGTTGTTCTTGGGGAAGCCCTGCGGCGGCATCCGCCCGGCGGCCCCGCGCGCCACCTTCCACATGCGGATTTCGGTTTCGGTGCGGGTGCGTTCACCCGATCCGCCCATCTGCCAGCTCAGCCCATCGCCCAGCACAAAGGTGATCGCGTCCGACAGCCCGCCCCCCCCTGCCTCTTTGGCACGGAAACGCTGCAACTGCACCCCCTGCCCGCGCGCCATCACGGGGAGTTCTTCGAGGTTGAACACCACCAGCTTGCGATTGTCGCCAACGCAGGCGACGTGATCGTGGGAGGGCGCAATTTCGCGGATCACCCGCAGCACCGCGCCGTCTTTCAGGTTCACCACCTGCCGCCCCTTGCGGGTTTCGGCCAGCAGTTCATCCATCGCCGCGACAAAGCCTTTGCCGTGGCTTGAGACAAGCAGCAGCTGCCCGCCCGGACGATACACCATCATCGCGCTGATCGAGGCTTCGCTTTCGAGGTCGATCATGGTGCGCACCGGTTCGCCAAACCCGCGCGCGCCGGGCAGCCTGTCGCAGCCGAGCGTATAGAACCGCCCGTCAGACGCGGCCAGCAGCAGCTTGTCGGTGGTCTGCGCGTGGAGAACGAAGGCGAGGCTGTCCCCTTCCTTGTATTTGAATTCCTGATCGAGCGGCACATGGCCGCTGGCGGCGCGGACCCAGCCTTTCTGGCTGAGAATTACCGTGACCGGAGCCTTTTCGATCATCGCGTCCATGCTGAATTCAACCGCAGGCGCGGCTTCAGCAATCAGCGTGCGGCGTGCGCCCAGCGCGGTATCCTCGGCATATTCCTTGCGCAGCGACCTGAGATCGCGCTTCAGCCGGGTGCGCTGTTTGGCCGGACTTTCGAGCAGCGCCTGCAATTCCGCCTCCTCTGCCAGCAATGCGTCCTGCTCCTTGCGCAGCTCCATTTCCTCCAGCTTGCGCAAAGACCGCAGCCGCATGTTGAGGATCGCTTCGGCCTGCCGGTCGGTCAGGTCAAACTCCGTCATCATCAGCGGCTTTGGCTCGTCCTCGGTGCGGATGATTTCGATCACCCGGTCAAGGTTGAGGAAGGCGATGATGTAACCGCGCACCAGTTCCAGCCGCGATGCGATCTTGTCCAGCCGGTGCTGCGCGCGGCGTTGCAGGATATCGATCTGCGCCGCTGTCCAGCTGCCCAGCAGTTCCTTCAGCCCCATCACCATCGGCGTGCGCCCCAGCCCCGGCTGCGCATCGAGCACGTTGAGATTGAGGCTGAACCGGGTTTCAAGATCGGTCAGCTTGAACAGGCTTTCCTTGAGCAGATCAGGATCGACATTGCGGCTTTTGGGGGTGAGCACGATGCGGATCGCGGTGTCGCTTTCGTCGCGCACGTCCTCAAGAATCGGCAGTTTGCGGTCACCGATCAGCGCAGCAATCTGTTCGATCAGCTTGCCCTTGGGCACCTGATAGGGGATTTCCGAAATGACCAGCTGCCACTGCCCGCTGCCCAGCCGTTCGATCCCGGCGGCGATATCGTCGGTATCCCTGGCCTCGGGCGCATGGAACCGCCCGCGC
>JBGSKN010000237.1:0-2372 GCA_041741215.1 Erythrobacter sp.
CGCGATCGACGAATGCGACCGGTTCTACCCGGCGTTCCAATTTGTGCTGTGGGGCGACAAAAGCCCGCGCGCCGCGCTGGATGCGGCCATGGTTGACGCGGCGGGCGAGGCCTGAGAGGTTCCCTTCGCATGATCAACCAGCTCCTCATCATCGGCTGCGGCAATATGGGCGGGGCCATGCTTGCCGGATGGCTGGCGGCAGGCGCAGACCCTGCGCGGCTTGCGGTGCTCGACCCCGGATTGCCCGATGCGCCGGACGGCGTGACGCTCTATCGCAGCGCCGATGATGCCGCAGCAGCGGGCGCGCATGACGCGGTGATGCTGGGGTTCAAACCGCAGCAACTAAGCGCGCTTTCTCCGGGATTGCAGCGGTTGACGGGGGGTGGAAAGGCCGGCGGCGTGACGGTCTGTTCGCTGCTCGCCGGGATGACATTGGCGCAGCTTGCACAGGCCTTCCCCGATGCAGGCGGGCATGTGCGGGTGATGCCCAATCTGGCCGCGCGCATCAACAAATCGCCGGTCATCCTGCTTGAACAGGGATTGGATGAAGCCGGGCGCGCCGATCTGTTTTCGCTTTATGATCTTCTGGGAACCGCCGTGTGGCTGGACGATGAAGCGCAGTTTGATCTCGTTACCGCGCTGGCCGGGTCGGGGCCAGGCTTTGTCTATCGCTTCATTGATGCGCTGGCCGGTGCGGCGGTCGATTTGGGGCTGGACGGCGATACCGCCGCGCAGCTTGCGCTTGCCACGGTCGAAGGCGCATCAATGCTCGCCGCCGCAGCCGATGTCAGCCCCGGCGCGCTTGCGGACCGGGTGGCAAGCCCCGGCGGGATGACCCGTGAAGGGCTGAATGTGCTCGATAATGGCGACGCGCTGCGCCGGTTGCTAGCCGATACCCTGCGCGCCACAAGGGACAAGGGCGCGGCGCTTTCCCAAGGCGATTAGAGCGCTTTCCACCCCTTCCGGTCCATCGTGATTGCGCCAGAAAGTCCGCTGGACTTCCTGACGCAACCGCTGCGCGGCGGGCACTATCCGGCGCATTGCTGCGTTGCTTGTCGGTCACGATGTCTCCACATCGCTCCCTCCGCGCGCCTTGCACGGCGCCGGATTTTGCTCCGTCACGGCGAACCGGAAGGGGCGGAAAGCGCTCAAACATTAACACCCGTTAAGCTGAATGAAGTGCATAGTTTGCAACCCGGTTTCGCTTGAAAAGCGCACAGGAAAGCCCGATATTGCCGTTTGTGAAGAACGCGACATCTCGCGTTCCGATGAAAAGGATTAGAGGTTCCGCAATGGCTGACTGGAAAGACACCTCGCGCGATGCGCAGCGACTGGGCTCCGTTCCCCGCGCCGGAGGCGATGTTGCCGGCCGCGCAAGCTATGATGAGGGCCTGCGCTCTTACATGCTATCGATCTACAACCACATGTCCTCGGCGGTTCTGCTGACCGGGATCGTGGCGCTGGTGGCGTTCACCAGCGGTGTGGCCGAAACGATCTTTGTCGGCGGCATTCTGCGCTGGATCGTCGCGCTGTCGCCGCTCGCCATCGTGTTTGCGATGAGCTTTGGCGCGAACCGCTTCAGCACCGGCACCCTGCAGCTGATGTTCTGGGGCTTTGCTACGCTGATGGGCCTGTCGCTGTCGTCGGTGTTCCTAGTTTACACCGGTGGTTCGATCGCCACGACCTTCTTCGCTACCGCGGCGGCTTTTGCTGGCCTGTCGCTGTGGGGTTACACCACCAAGAAGAACCTGTCGGGCTGGGGCAGTTTCCTGATCATGGGGGTGATTGGCCTGCTAGTGGCGATGATCCTCAACATGTTCCTGCAATCGCCCGCGTTCCATTACGCGATCAGCTTCATCGGTGTGCTGATTTTCGCAGGCCTCACCGCCTATGATACGCAGCGGCTTAAAGTGCAGTATGAACATCTGCGCGGAACCCAGTTCATGGGCAAGGCCGTGATCATGGGCGCGCTGACCCTGTATCTCGACTTCATCAACATGTTCATGTTCCTGCTGCAGTTCCTCGGCAACCGCGAATAATCGCCAGCCGGGGCCCTGACCCCGGCGCGGAAAACCCGATGCAGCACTGAATATCCGATGCCCGGAACCTTTCATCAGGTTCCGGGCATTTGCTTTGTTGCCTGACGCCGCTATCGCGCGCACTTCAGCGTTGAGCAGGCTGGCAGGCACGATACAGGCACGTCAAAGCGGCAGCACCGCTGACAGCAAGAAAGGTTGATTGATCCATGAGCGCGGCCCCTTTTGAACCTTCAGCATCTTTGCCAAGGCCCGCCGCCGCCCCGCGCGCGCCATTCGGGCTGAAGATAACCACAATTACTGCCGGCACTGCCTTGCTGGCGGCCTGCGCCACGC
>JBGSKN010000238.1:0-3818 GCA_041741215.1 Erythrobacter sp.
GCTATCCTTCGTCTGGGCGGTGCGCCCTTCCCTTTGTGCGATAACCGCGCCAGAAGCGCGATACAATCTTGCCATGCGAAGGACGGGCAAATTCATGACACGCAAGCTGTTCGGAACCGACGGGATCAGGGGGCGCACCAATGCCGGGGTGATGACCGCCGCCACCGCGATGCGGGTGGGCCAGGCGGCGGGCACCTATTTCGTGCGCGGCGGGCACCGGCACCGGGTGGTGATCGGCAAGGACACGCGCCTGTCGGGCTATATGATGGAAAGCGCGCTGGTGGCGGGGTTTACCAGCGTTGGCATGGACGTGATCATGACCGGGCCGCTGCCCACCCCCGCAATCGCTCTGCTCACCCGCGAAATGCGCGCCGATCTGGGCGTGATGATTTCGGCCAGCCACAACCTGTTTGCCGATAACGGGATCAAGCTGTTCGGCCCCGATGGTTTCAAGCTGGATGACGATGCCGAGGCCGAGATCGAACGGCTGATGGCGGTCGAACCCGCCCTCGCCCCGGCGGAAAGCATCGGCCGCGCCCGGCGGATCGAGGATGCGCGCGGGCGCTATATCCACGCGGTCAAGCAATCGGTCGCGTCCGAAATCCGCTTCGATGGCCTCAAGGTGGTGGTCGATTGCGCCAATGGCGCGGCCTATCAGGTCGCCCCGTCAGCGATCTGGGAACTGGGCGCGGAGGTCGTCACATTGGGCGTCACCCCCAATGGCACCAACATCAACGACGGGGTCGGTTCCACCGCGATTGCCGCGTTGCAGGCAAAGGTGGTCGAAGAAGGCGCGGATATCGGCATTGCGCTGGACGGCGATGCCGACCGGCTGATCGTGGTCGATGAGAAAGGCCGCGCGGTCGATGGCGATCAGATCATGGCGCTGATCGCCACCCGGATGCACGACAAGGGCGCACTCACCGGCGGCGGGATTGTGGCGACGGTGATGAGCAATCTCGGCCTCGAACGCTATCTCGCCGGGCGCGGGCTGACGCTGGAACGCGCCAAGGTGGGCGACCGTTATGTGCTCGAAGCGATGAAGGCGGGCGGGTTCAATGTCGGGGGCGAACAATCGGGCCACATGATCCTGCTCGATCACGCCACCACCGGTGATGGCACGGTCGCGGCGCTGCGGGTGCTGGCGAGCCTGGTGCGATCGGGCAGACCGGCGAGCGAGATGCTGCACGTGTTCGATCCGGTGCCGCAACTGCTCAAGAACGTGCGCTTCGATGGTGGCAAACCGCTGGAAAATGCCCGCGTCAAGGCGGTGATCGGAGATGCCGAGGCGCAGCTTGCGGGCCGGGGCCGCTTGGTGATCCGCCCATCGGGCACCGAACCGGTGATCCGCGTGATGGCCGAAGGCGATGACCGCGCCGAGGTGGAACAGGTGGTCGACGCCATCTGCGAAGCCGTGCGCGCGGCGGTTTAGCGAAAAATCCGTTCGTGCTGAGTTTGTCGAAGCATTGCACTTTCTTCTTTCCGCACCTCAAAAAGGAAAGACAGCCCTTCGGCAAGCTCAGGGCGAACGGTCAGGTATCAAAAATGCTCGAAATGCGTCCCGATTGCGAAGCCTGCGGAACCGGCCTTCCCGCCGAAGCCCCCGGCGCGTTCATCTGCTCGTTCGAATGCACCTTCTGCGCCCAATGCGCCGAGGGCTTCGACGACCGCTGCCCCAATTGCGGCGGCGAGCTGATGGACCGGCCAACGCGGGCAAAACCGCTGCACGCGAAGTTCCCGCCAAGCACGGTGCGCAAGTTCAAGGGGTGAGCGGGGGCGGGGTCCGCTTTGGCAGGGTTGCGGAAAAAAGCTGCCATTCGGGTATCGACCCCGAAACGGCCATTGACGGAATCTATTTCGCTATTTAGCTAAATAGCGATGAATGAGATATTTGACGCTCTTGCCCATCCGATCCGCCGTGAGGTGCTTGAGATGCTCAAGCGCGGGGGCATGACTGCCGGCGAGATAGCCGACCAGTTCCCGGTATCAAAGCCCACAATGTCTGGCCACTTTGCCAAGCTTAAGGCAGCTGGCCTAATCCGGGGCGAAAGCCGGAGCGGGTCCATCACCTACACGCTCAACCTCTCCACGCTTGAAGAGGCGCTACTTGGTTTCATGGGGCGCGTAGGAATCGGCAGTGGCGAGGCCGACTATCAGGGCAAAGCCGGAGACACAGCATGAAAGTGCGGGGTCTGTTCTTCGCCAATCTGGGGATAGCAGCGGCGATGGCCGGGTTTGGGTTGTGGGTGGCCGCGGGCCTCGAACAGGGGGCCGAGCTCCCCATCCACTGGAATTTGGCGGGGGAAGCGGATGGCTATGCGCCGGGAGCCACAGCCCTGTTGTGGCCAGCAGGCGTGTCCGTCCTGATAGGCGCACTGTTTGCAGCGATCCCTCGATTGGAGCCTTTGCAAGAGCGGCTCGAGGCTTCGGCACCGCTGCTGCGGTCAGTGTGGATCGGGACCATGCTGCTGATGGTTTATCTTCAGGTCATGATCGCCGCGCCAGCTTTGGGCTGGGCGCTTGGCCCTGACCTGCTTCGGGTCGGACTGGGCGCGCTGCTGGTGATGATCGGCAACACTTTGCCTAAATCGCGACCGAGCTTCTTCGTCGGAATCCGGACACCGTGGACCCTTGCCGATACCGACAACTGGATTGCCACCCACCGTCTTGGGGGCAAGGTGATGATGGGTGCTGGATGCCTGATCGTCGCGGCAGGCCTGTCGCCGCTGCCGCCATCATGGCGCGCCGCCGCCATGATGGCGCTGCTCGGCGGCGCGGTAGTGGTCCCCGTTTTCTACAGTTGGTGGCTGTGGAACCATAGGAGCAAGGCATGATCAAACGCATTATGACGCTGGCTGGCGCTGCAGCGCTTGGTGTCCCCCTTCATGCCGAGTCTGGCCCGGTAGAGGTGCCCATCGAGGCCGCAGGGCCGCAAGGCCCGCTTTCGGGCACGATGCTGCGCGATTCGAGCGCGCAAGGACCGGTCGCCTTGATTATTCCCGGATCTGGACCGACTGACAGGGATGGCAACAGTCCGCTGGGCATCCGGGCAGCCAGCTATCGCCTGCTTGCCCAAGGGCTGGCTGCTGAGGGCGTCACCACCGTGCGCATCGACAAGCGCGGCACGTTCGGCAGTGCCGGAGCCATCCCCGATGCCAACGCTATAACCATGGCAGACTACGTCGCCGACACCGCCGCTTGGGTGAAATCCGTCCGGGCGAAGACGCGAACGCCCTGTGTCTGGCTGATTGGCCACAGCGAAGGAGGGCTTGTGGCGCTTAAAGCGGCACAAGAAGTCGAAAACCTCTGCGGGGTTGTTCTGATTGCAGCAGCAGGCAGGCCCTTGGGAGACGTGATCAAGTCACAGCTTCGCGCCAATCCCGCCAATGCGCCGTTTCTCCAGGCGGCCAATGCAGCGATCGACGAGCTTGCAGTGGGCCGGCGCGTAGATATGTCCGCCCTGCCGAAGCAGCTCATGCCGCTGTTGAAGCCAGAAGTGCAGGGTTTTCTCATCAGCATCTTCTCGCTTGATCCGGCAGATCTGGCTGCAAAGGCACGGTTGCCCATGCTGATCGTGCAAGGTGGCAAGGACATTCAGGTTTCGGTTGCAGATGCGGAGCGTCTGAAAGCGGCCAAGCCGGGGGCGACGCTGACCATCTTGCCGAATGCTAATCACGTGCTGAAGGATGTCGCGGGAGACAGTCCTGCTGATAACTTGGCGGCCTATCAAGCCCCTGATTTACCGCTATCTCAGGGGCTGGTTTCGGGGATTGCAGCCTTCGTCCGAGACTAGAAGCCGCCATTCGCCTTTCCACCCA
>JBGSKN010000239.1:0-4122 GCA_041741215.1 Erythrobacter sp.
CGAGCCCAGGGATCAGCGGCTAATGCGAGTGGTTGGTTCTGCGGAAGAGGCGCCAGTCTGCGCTACCAGCACCCTTTGCAGGCCGGCTCACTCAGACCGACATAATTGCGACCAGCGATCGACTAAATCGGTCCAGGCCGAGCATAGAAGAACGCCTGAGTAGCCCTGAACTGGACTTGAGCTGGTGACAATGTGGTGACAGAAGCAAGCGATTATGGCTCTGTCGCCAAATCCTCGCGAGCTGCGCAAGGTGCAAATCGTTGATTTTCTGTAGGAAATTTGGAGCGGGCGAAGGGATTCGAACCCTCGACCCCAACCTTGGCAAGGTTGTGCTCTACCCCTGAGCTACGCCCGCTCACTGGCGCTGGCAGAAACCGGGAAAGCCGCGGTTGTTGCCGGAGAGGCGGCGCGATTAGCAGTGCCTTCCCATGCCTGCAAGCGCAAAGTTGGGCCAATTGGGGCTTGATCGCAGGCCTGCGAGCGGCCAGCACGGATTGCCCGCTTCACATCTGCGCCGAACGCCCCACATTGGGGCAGCAAAGACGCAGCCACATTCAAGAAACAGGAGCATTCAATTGGCCAGCATGGGACTGAGCATCGACGAACAAAAAGCAGTCGAACGCTTCCGCAAGGACGTGGTCGATCCGTCGCAGACCAGCCTTGTCATCCTCGATTTCTGGGCCGAATGGTGCGGGCCGTGCAAGGCGCTCACCCCGGTGCTCGAAAAAGTCGCGGGTGAATATGCCGAAAAAGGCGTGGTGCTGGCGAAAATCAATGTCGATGAAGAACAGTTCATCGCCGCGCAGTTTCAGGTGCGATCGATCCCGACGGTCTATGCGATGTTTCAGGGCCAGCCGGTCGCCGATCTGACCAATGCCCGCACCGAAACGCAGTTGAAGGCGATGCTCGACCAGTTGCTTGGGCAATTGCCGGTGCAGGCGGGCGACGCCGCCGCTCCGCCGCCGCCGCAGGGGCCTTCGCCAGAGGAAATCGCGCAGTTCATCAAGCTGGGCGAAGAGGCGCTGTCCGCCGGCGATCCGCAGCGGGCGGCGAGCATTTTTGCCCAGATCACCGAATTTGCGCCCGATAATGCCCCCGCCCACGCCGGACTGGTGCGCGCGCTGGTGCAATCGGGTGAGGTCGATCAGGCCCATCAGGTGATGCAGGTGATCGATGCCGATCCGCGGCTTGCCATCGACCCGGCGATGACCGGGGCGAAAAGCGCGCTGGAACTGGCGGGCACCAAAGTTGATGATGGCGAGCTTGCCGCCCTGCGCGCCGCCGCAGCCGCAAACCCCGCCGACATGGACGCGCAATTCGCCTTTGCCGAGGCCGCATTTGCCGCTGGCGCGCGCGATGAAGCTGCCGACACGCTGCTGGCGATGATTGCGGCTGATCGTGAGTGGAACGAAGGCGCGGCGCGCGCGAAACTGCTCAAGATTTTCGAGGCTACCGGGCTTGAGGATGAATGGGTGGTCGCCGCCCGTCGCCGCCTGTCGCGCGTGTTGTTCGGTTGATTGCGCCGGTCATGTCCAGGCGCCTGTCGATCTTCCCGCTGAGCGGCGCGGTGCTGTTTCCAGGGATGCAGTTGCCGCTGCATATCTTTGAGCCGCGCTATCGTGCGCTGGTCAGCGATGCGTTGATCCGCGACCGGCGGATCGCGTTGATCCAGCCGCAGCGTGCCATCGAAGGCGCACCGCTGTTCGGCGTTGGCTGTGTCGGGCGGATTGGCGAGGTGCAGGCGATGGATGACGGGCGCTATAATATCATCCTCGAAGGCGTCGCCCGGTTCCGGCTGCTGCGCGAGCTGGAGGTCACCACCGCCTTCCGCCAGATCGAGGCGGATATTTATGACGAGGACGAGGATGAAACGCTGACCCACGCCCAGCGCGGCGGGTTCGAGCGTGAGGCGCGGGCCTTTGCCGATGCGCAGGGTTACAGCGTGGACTGGGATTCGGTCGAGCGGCTGGATGATCGCTCGCTGATCAACGGGGTATCGCAAATCGCGCCGTTCGATCCGGCCAGCAAACAGGCGCTGCTGGAGGCCGAAACCCTGACCGACCGCTGCGAATTGCTGGTGCAACTGATGCAGTTTTATGGCCGCACCGATGGCGGCGAGGAAATCGTGACGCTGCAATAGGGCGGGGGAAGGGCCGGTTTCAGGCTGCTGTAAGCCAGCGGCCCATGGCGCCAAGTGAGCGGGAAACAGTCACGCTTGATGCCCTGTCGAGTGCTGTGGTCCGCTGCCGTTCAGTGCCCATAGAGTGCGATGTCGATGTGCTCTGCGCCGCGTTCCGCTGGGGGTGGCTGCGTTATTCTCCTGACAAGATTCTGCGAACGCACTTGCATCCAAACGCCCTCTACCAAGCATCAAACCTGTCGAAACAGTTCGCGGCCCCCCGGCCTTGACGGAGATTCGACAATGTTGCGATTAACTCGGAAAACCCTGCGCCCCTCCTTGCTTCTGGCGCCCTTGCTCGCTTGCGCTGCGGCGGTGTCCGGTTCGGCTGCCCTTGCCGGGCCGGTCAGCACGACACTTCCCGATACGGAGGCGGGGCGGATCGGTGGCGCCATGATCGCGCACATCAATTTGGGCACACCGGAGAAGACCGGCGAATGGGTGCCGAGTGTCCTTTCTTCCGCTTTCGACCCCGCGGCCAAGGAAGTGCTCCTGAAGCAGCTTGCCTTGGCAGCGCGCGACAGCGGCGGGGTCGACTTCGTCAATGCGCGAACACAAGGGCCGCCGGGAATGCTCGTCGTGACCATCAAAGGTCGGCGGACAGGAAAGCTGGTCGCGCTCGTGTTGTTGCCCGATCCGGAACAGCCCGGAAAGCTCGCCATGGTCGATATGGTTCCGCTCGATGATCGCACGCTCTATTCTGACTGGCCTGAAACCGTAGCGTCGCAGGCTGAGATCGCCCAAGTCACCAAGGCCGCGTTGGATAAACTGGTGCTCACCAATGATTTTTCCGGTTGCGTGACGGTGAACGACGGCGAAAAAACGATCTTCGACGAATGTCGCGGCCTGGCCGAGCGACGCTTCAACGTTCCGGTTGGCCACGAGACGAAATTCCACATCGCCTCAATGGGCAAGATGTTCACTGCTGTCGCCATTGCGCAACTGGTCGAGGCCGGGAAGTTGTCTTGGGACGATACCCTGGCATTGCGGGTTCCGGAATATCCGGACCAGGCATCGGCGGAGAAAATCACAGTGTGGCAACTCCTGCATCATACCTCGGGGCTGGGTGACTATATTGGTCCGGAACTATTCCAGCATCGAAAGAAATTCGTCGATCCCGTGGACTACCTTGACTTGATCGCACGCCAGCCCAAGGTGGGCGAACCTGGCGGAGATTGGAGTTACAGCAATTCAGGCTTCGTGGTGCTGGGCCGCATCATCGAGAACGTTTCAGGCGAGAGTTATTTCGACTACGTCCGGCGTCATGTGTTTGCGCCCGCAGGCATGGATGCCAGCGGATTCGACCGTCTGGATGATGTCGTTCCGGGGCTCGCCGTTGGTTATTACCGCGAGGGGGCGTTCGCCGACGCCTGGAAAGCGGACTGGTTCGAAAATGTTTATGCCGCCGCCCCGGATGGCGGAGGCTATTCCACCAACGCCGATATATTGCGATTTTCTGCGGCACTGCGTGGGGGCAAGCTGCTGAAACCGGCAACGATCGCGAAAATGTTCGAAGATGCTGTGCCGGCAGCAGGCCCCGGTGGTTATGCCGCCGGTTTCGGCGAACGCGTCTCGCACGGGCGCCGCATTCGCGGCCACCCGGGTGGCATCGAAGGCACGGATGCCAATATGGCGATTGTCTGGGAAACCGGTGCAACTGTTGCATTGACCAGCAATCAAGGGCCGGGGCAGTCTTGGCTCTTCGCTGAACGCATCGCCGATTTGCTTGCCTCGCTTGGGCAAAAGCACTGATATAACTGCAATTTTTTAGGAACAAATCTGATGGAACTGGTGGCGTTTTCCATTCCGGCCGTGGTCATGGTAACACCGATCGCGATACTGCTGATCTTTCTGCGTCACCGGGCGCAGCAAACGCAGGAGCGTTATCGCACCCTGCTCGCGTTGGCCGACAAGGGGGTGGAACTGCCGCATGATCTGCTCGC
>JBGSKN010000240.1:0-2586 GCA_041741215.1 Erythrobacter sp.
CTCGCGGCGGGCGCGGCGGCTTTCCTGCCGCTCACGCGCCGGGCCGGACGAAATTCAGGTTACTCCCAGCCCCATGCTGGCGGCGGCAGGGCAATCGGCCGGGTGAGATCGAACGCAACCCGGAAATGGCGTTCCGCCGGAGCGCCCCCGGCAACCGTCCGGCGCAGTTGATAGGCATAGGCGGCACCCGCCGTTCCCGCCGGATCAACCTCGAGCGACCAGACATTGGTGACTGACGCGGAAAGTCCTTCGCGGGTGAACAGCGCGATGCTTTGCGCGTCCACCGGGAAGGATTGGACGCGTGCGGTGCCGCGCGCAGCGGTGTCGCCGCCATACATCGTCACCGCATCATGCGAGCCATCCGAATGGCGGTGATCGTGCTTCAACCGCAGGCCGCCGGTATCATTGCGGGTGATCAGCCAGGTGCGCGACCGGTCCCACGTGCCATCGGCGTTCTGGATATGGAATGGCACAGCGATGCGGGTGTCGGAACAATCGCGCACCGCCATCACCATCGCCCGCCCGGCCAGATCGGCATCGGCGGCGTCAGTGCTTACCAACTGTCCGGCATAGGCCTTGCCGCAATGGCTTTCCAGAGCGGCCCAGAAGCGCGCCTGCGGATCGGCGGCATAAGGCGCGCTGGTTGAGGCGCACCCGGCCAGCAGCAGTGCGGCACCGGCGGCCCAGCGGCCATGACGAATGGATTGAAAGCGAGCGGGGCGAGTCATGGTCATGCAGGAAGGCGTAGCACAAAACGCAGCCGGAGCACTGCCAATCGGGCCTTATTCGCCCTCACCAACGATCCCGTCGGCGCGCGGTGTGGTGCGGCGATCGGGGCCGTCAAACGGCTGCTGCGATTTGCGTCGGTCAGCCTGCCGCCGTCCATCGTCGGATGATGAAGGCCGATTACTGGTGCCCCGCGCTCCGGATTTTTCGTCGCTCATGCCCATGTCTCCTGAGGCCATGCCCCGATTTTCCGGAACCATTGCCCCTTGTTGCACCACATGATTCCATCATTGCAGCGGATCGAAAATAGCACTGACTCGGTAAAATGCCTAGCATTGCCAGCCAGCCAGCTTGCCCAATCGCGCAGCAAGTCGCTTGGCCCCGCGCCGCCAAACCGCTAGGGCGCGCGGCGACACGCCGATTGGCAACACAACTGGAACGCCGGTGACTGACGCAGATAACCACCTCCGGGCAGACGCGCCCGACCTTGCCAAGGCAGAAGTGCTGATCGAGGCGCTGCCCTATTTCCAGCGTTATGCCGGGCGCACCTTTGTGGTGAAATATGGCGGCCACGCGATGGGCGACCCGGAAGCCGCGCGCGATTTTGCCGAGGATATCGTGCTGTTGAAAGCCGTCGGCATCAACCCGGTGGTGGTTCACGGCGGCGGCCCGCAAATCGGGCAGATGCTTGCGCGGCTGGGGGTGGAGAGCACCTTTGTCGATGGGCTTCGTGTCACCGATGAAGCCACCGCCAAAATCGCCGAGATGGTATTGTCGGGCGGGATCAACAAGGAGTTGGTCGGCTGGCTCGCCGCAGCGGGCGGCAAGGCGATCGGCCTGTCGGGCAAGGATGGCGGCATGGTCACCGCGCGCAAGGTGACGCGCACCACCCGCGATCCTGACAGCAATATCGAACGGGTGATCGACCTCGGCTTTGTCGGTGAACCGGCCCATGTCGATACCAGCGTGATCGATACAGCGGTCGCCGCCGGGATGATCCCGGTGATCGCGCCGATTGCGGCCGGAGCGGACGGGGCGACCTATAACATCAACGCCGATACGATGGCGGGCGCGATTGCAGCGGCGCTGGGCGCGGCGCGGTTGTTTCTGCTCACCGATGTGGCGGGTGTGCTGGATGGCGAAGGCAAGCTGCTGACCGATCTCACCCCCGCAGACATCAACCGCCTGCGCGCAGACGGCGTGATTCACGGCGGGATGGTGCCCAAACTGGAAACCTGAATCAACGCAGTCGAAGCCGGGTGCGAAGCGGCGGTGGTGCTCGATGGCCGGGTGGGTCATGCGATGCTGCTCGAATTTTTCACGGCGAGGGGCGCGGGCACGTTGATTCGCGCCTAAGGCGGGAACTCAGATATGGCGCAAGGCGTATTAACAGGCTAATACGCCTGCCAAGGGACACAACCGGGCGCAGCAATCGCTGCGCCTTCGCAATGGAAACGGATCATAATGCAGGGACTGGACGTGCTCGTCGATATCATCGTGATGCTCACCAATGTGCTGGTGATGCTGATCATCATTCAATTCGTGATCGGGCTGCTGTTCGCTTTCAACGTGGTCAGCCCCAGCAACGAGTTTCTCAGGCAGGTGTATGATTCGATCAACCGGTTGCTGGAACCGGTGCTTCGCCCGATCCGCAACATCATGCCCAATACCGGCGCGATCGATTTTTCACCGCTGGTGCTGATCCTTGGCCTGCAGATTCTCACGCGGGTGCTGATCGGCGTTGCCGAGGCTTATTGATGCCAGAAGCCGCGCTGATCGACGGCAAGGCCTATGCCGAAACCCTGCGCGCGCGCGTTGGCGCGGCGGCGGCGACGTTCGCGCATCAGGCCGGGCGGCGTC
>JBGSKN010000241.1:0-4186 GCA_041741215.1 Erythrobacter sp.
CGCAGCCGCGCGGCGCGTTCATCGACGAAGTAACCCAGCGCCTTGGCTGCCTCGACCACCTTGCGCCGGGTCGCCTCGGCAATCGCGGGGGAACCCGACAGCGCGCGGCTGACGGTGGGCTGGCTGACGCCCGCCCGTTCCGCCACGTCGAATGATGTTGGCCGTCTGCGTGATGCTCCGCTCATGCGCTCACCTCTACGGCCTGTTGATATCCCTGCGCAAGCGTGCCTGTGCATTGCTATACGCACTGGAATTGTGCGCCGGTCTCGCGCATGGATCGCACGGGGAGCGTCGTGAGAACGTTCGCAACAGGAGAGATCAGCAATGGCACTGGCACCCGACATGAGCGCGGCAGGGGGATTGGCAAGCGGGGCGGATGATACCCGCCAGGTCGATGCGCCGGGTCTGAACTATTTCGTGTTCGCTCTGTTCTTCATCTTCGGCGGGATCACCAGCCTGAATGATGTGATTCTGCCCAAGCTGCAGGAGCTTTTCACGCTCAGCTACACCGAAGCGATGCTGGTGCAGTTCTGCTTCTTCACCGCTTACCTGCTGATCGGCATTCCCGGTGCGGAGCTGGTCAAGCGCGTCGGCTATATGCGCGGGGCGGTGGTCGGGCTGCTAACGATGATGACGGGCTGCCTGTTGTTCATCCCCGCCAGCCAGACCGCGACCTACGGCCTGTTCCTCGGCGCCCTGTTCATCCTCGCGAGCGGCGTTGTGGTGGTTCAGGTCGTCACCAACCCGCTTATCAGCCTGCTCGGCCCGCAGAAAACCGTCCATAGCCGGCTGACCTTCGCGCAGGCATTCAACAGCCTGGGCACCACAATTTTCCCCCGCGTGGGCTCCGTGATTATCCTCGGCGGGATCGCAGGCGTATCAGCAGCAGAACTCAGTGGCGCAGAGCTGGATGCTTACCGAACGGCAGAAAGCGCCGCGATCATGTCGACCTATATCGGGCTGGCGGTGGCGCTGGCGGTGATCGCGATGGTGGTGTGGATTTATCGCAACAAGCTGCCGCATGATACCACCGCGGCGCGCGATGCCGCCCTGACAACGCCCATCCGTTACCTCGCCGGGCTGGTGCCGATCATTACCGGCGGCTGGCTGGTCATACAGGGCATTGAATTGCCCGGCATTGCCTTGCTGATGGCAGGCCCTGCGATCTGGCTGTGGGGGAACTCGCTGCTGCGCCGCACGCGCTTCTCGTTCGGCGCGGCCTGCATCTTCCTCTATGTCGGGGCCGAAGTCGCCATTGGCTCGCTGATCGTCGGCTATCTCATGCAGGAAAGCGTCATGGGCCTGACCGAGCGCGGCGCGGGCGACCTGATTTTCATCTATTGGGGCGGCGCGTTGATCGGCCGGATTATCGGATCGGCGGTGCTGCGCTTTGTCAGCCCAGGGCTGGTGCTGGCAGGCGTTGCGGCAGGCGCGATTGCGCTGGTGCTGCTCTCCACCAACTCCACCGGCACGACGGCGGGATATGCTTTGCTGGCGGTGGGCCTGATGAACTCGATCATGTTCCCGACAATCTTTTCGCTCGCCTGCGAAAAACTTGGGCTTAAGGCAGCGGATGGATCGGGGATCATCAATATCGCCATCTTCGGGGGCGCGGTGATTCCGCTGCTGACCGGCATGCTGGCCGATGCCAGCGGCAGCCTCGCCACGGCGATGGCGCTGCCGATCGCCTGCTATGCGATCATCGCAGGCTTCGGCGTGTTCGCGCGCAGGCCGGCATAACCGCCTGCGATTTGAATAAGTATGCGCAGGGTGGCGGCGAAGCCCGTGTGCGCCTAGGTAAGGCGCACTAGGAAAAAGGCCGTTTCGCATGAGTTTCACCGCTGACCGCCTGCTATTGTTCGGAGCCACTGGCGACCTTGCCCAGCGGATGCTGTTGCCCAGCCTGTTTGCGCTGGATACCGACGGTTTGCTCGCGCCCGATCTGAAGATCATCGGCACCGCCCGCAGCACGCTGACCAGCAGCGAATATCGCAGCTTTGCCCGCGCGGCGCTGGAAAAACATCTCCCCGCTGACCGGCGCGGGCGGATGGCGGATTTCCTCAACCGGATCACCTATCAGACGCTGGATGCGACCACGCTTGAAGGCTACGCCGATCTCGCCGCCAAGGTCGGCACGCCTGCGCGCGGCCTCGCGATTTTCCTTTCGACCGCGCCGAGCCTGTTTGAACCCACCATCAAGGGACTGCAATCCGCCGGGCTGGCGGGTGACAATGTGCGAATGTGCCTCGAAAAACCGCTCGGCACCGATCTCGCCACCAGCCGCGAAATCAATGATGCGGTGGCGGGCGCCTTCCCCGAAGACCGCATTTTCCGGATCGACCACTATCTCGGCAAGGAAACGGTGCAGAACCTGCTGGCGCTGCGCTTTGCCAATCTGATGTTCGAACCGCTGTGGAACGCGGCACACATCGATCACGTCCAGATCACCGTGGCGGAAACGGTCGGGCTGGAAGGGCGCGTTGCGTTCTACGATGATGCGGGCGCAATCCGCGACATGGTGCAAAACCACATGCTGCAATTGCTCGCGCTGGTCGCGATGGAGCCGCCTGCGCATTTCGATGCGACTGCGGTGCGCGATGAAAAGGTCAAGGTGCTGCGCGCGCTGCGCCCGGTCGAAGCTGGCGAAACCGTTACCGGGCAATATCGTGCGGGCGCGATCACGGGCAAAGCAGTGCCGGGCTATGACGACGAATTGGGCAAGGAATCGCGCACCGAAACCTTCGTTGCGATCAAGGCCCATGTCGATAACTGGCGCTGGAAGGGCGTGCCGTTTTACCTGCGCACCGGAAAGCGCCTGCCCCGGCGCGTGACCGAAATCGTCATCCAGTTCCGCTGTGTGCCGCACAGCATCTTCGCCGGGCCAAACAGCAAGGGCGGCGGCGCGACGATGCAGCCCAACCGGCTGGTGATCGGCATCCAGCCCGAAGAAAACATCACCTTGTCGCTGATGGCCAAGGTGCCGGGGCTGGACCGCGAAGGCATCCGGTTGCGCCAGGTTCCGCTCAACATCGCAATGCAGGACGCCTTCAGCGGCGCGGTGCGGCGGATCGCCTATGAACGCCTGCTGCTCGACCTGATTGAGGGCGACCAGACCCTGTTCGTGCGCCGCGACGAGGTTGAGGCGCAGTGGGACTGGATCGATGCGATCCGCGCTGGCTGGGCGGCGCAGGGCCTCGACCCGAAAACCTATACCGCCGGAAGCTGGGGGCCAAGCGCCGCCATCGCGCTGGCCGAACGCGACGGAGTGACGTGGCATGAATAAGAGAAACACGTTCCTTCCCGGCGCGGGGAGGAACTGATGCTGAACGACACAATCCACAAGGTGACGCAGCGGGTGATCGAAAACTCGCGGGCCAGCCGCGCGGCCTATCTCGATCTGATCGCACGCGAAGGCGACAATATTGGTGAGCGCAGCGCGGTATCGTGTTCCAACCTCGCCCACGCCTATGCCGGGGCGGTGGAGGATCAGGCCGCGCTGGTCGCTGGCAAGGGCGCGAATATCGGGATTGTCACGGCCTATAATGATATGCTGTCGGCGCATCAGCCCTATGGCCGATACCCTGACCGACTGAAGATTTACGCCCGCGAAATCGGCGCCACCGCGCAGGTGGCCGGCGGCACCCCGGCAATGTGCGACGGGGTGACGCAGGGCGAAGCGGGGATGGAATTGTCGCTGTTCAGCCGCGATGTGATTGCGCTCTCCGCCGCAGTCGGCCTCAGCCATGCGATGTATGACGGCGCGCTGATGCTGGGCATTTGCGACAAGATCGTGCCGGGTCTGCTGATCGGCGCACTGCGCTTCGGCCATCTGCCAACCATCTTCGTGCCCAGCGGCCCGATGCCGAGCGGTATTCCCAACAAGGAAAAACAGCGCACCCGCCAGCTTTATGCCGAGGGCAAGGCGACCCGCGCCCAGCTGCTCGAAAGCGAAATGGGTAGTTACCATTCGCCCGGCACCTGCACATTCTTTGGCACCGCCAATTCCAATCAGATGATGATGGAGTTGATGGGCCTGCACATTCCGAACGCCGCGTTCGTCAATCCCAATACGCCACTGCGCCAAGCGCTCACTGTCGCGGCAACCAAGCGTGCCGCAGAGATCACCGGCCTCGGCGATGACTATCGCCCGATCGGCCGCATCATCGATGAGCGTGCGATCGTCAAC
>JBGSKN010000242.1:0-4008 GCA_041741215.1 Erythrobacter sp.
GGGGGGTGAGCTGAACCGGATCGCGGGCGAGGTGCGGCGGATGCGCGAATTGGGGCTGAACCCGGTTGGTGTCGCGCTGGCGCTGGAACGGCGCGCTGCGCAACTGGCGCAGATCGCGGCGAAGATCGGCACCAATGGCAAGATCCCGGCGCTTGGGCCGGGCGAAAAAATGCAGCTCGGCATCTTCTTTCGCGAAGAGCGTGCGATCATCCAGCAATATGAACGCTGGATGCAGCCCGCCGCGCGCGGGTCACGCGAAACCCGGCTCGACCGGCTGATCCCGCGCCTCACCGGATTGCACCGCACGCTGCTTGCCAATAGCCAGGCGGCGACGGTGCTGCTGGCGCAGGAACTGACCGAAATTTCGCGATTTGCTGCCAAACGGTGAAAAATTGTGACGAATTGCGGCTCGTCGTCGCTCAGGCCTTTCCAATCCTTCGCAAACGCTCCTAAGTAATTCCGCTTAGGCCTGCGCCAATTGGAAACCATCCTGATGGATCAATTCACGCCGCAACTGATCCAATCAGTTCGGAATGATGGTGTTAAAAACAAGATTCCGCCCTCGCTGGAGCGGCGGCGGCTGCGCGCCTATATCCTGATGCTTGTGGTTGATGGCGTGTTGCTCAATCTCAGCTTCGCACTGGCTGCCTTGCTGTGGGAAGGCCGCTGGTGGGAACCGCGCGCGATGCTGGCGGCGCAGGCGATGCTGCCGGTGTTTTTCACCATCGCGCTGTATGGCGGAACCTATGGCGTCAAGGCGTTGACAGACTGACTGTATGGCGCACGCAAAGTGCTGGTTGCACTGGCAATTTCTGCGGCGCTGCTGAACTTCGTCGGCTTTTACACCAAGACCAATGATGATTTTTCGCGCGCGGCGGTGACGCTGGGCCTGCTGTTTACCGCGATCCTGCTGGTGGGGTTCCGGCGGTTGATGGCGGTCGTGATCGCGCGTCTGTGGGGCGGGCGGATCATCAACCGGCTGGTGATCGATGATGGCGGATCGGGCTTCGCGATGGATGATGGCGTGACGATTTCAGCGGCGGATTATCACCTTGATCCCGCGAGCCATGATCCCTTCATGCTCGACCGGCTGGGCAAATTGCTGCGCAATCAGGACAAGGTGGTGGTGACGTGCCAGCGCGAACGGCGCGGGGCCTGGGCATTGGCGCTCAAATCGGCGGGGGTTTATGGCGAGATCGTGAGCGAACCGGCCCATGCGCTCGGCGCGGTCGGGGTGCATAGCTATGACGCGATTGACCGCACCACGCTGGTGGTGTCGACCGGGCCGCTGGGCCTGCGCAACCGCATCCTCAAACGCGGGTTTGATGTGGTTGCGGCATCGGCGGGGCTGATCGCGCTGTCGCCGCTGATGATCGCGGTCGCGGCGCTGATCAAGCTGGAAGATGGCGGCCCGGTGCTGTTCGTTCAGCGGCGGCTGGGACGCGGCAACCAGTTTTTCGACATGCTCAAGTTCCGTTCGATGCGCGCAGAACGGCGCGATCCCGATGGCGATCGGTCAACCGCGCGCGCGGATGAGCGGACCACCCGGATCGGCGCGTTCATCCGGCGCACCAGCATTGATGAACTGCCGCAGCTTATCAATGTGCTGCGCGGTGACATGGCGATCGTCGGCCCGCGCCCGCACGCCATCGGCAGCCGCGCGAACGTCAAGTATTTCTGGGAAGTCGATGCCACATATTGGCAACGCCACGCGCTGAAGCCGGGGTTGACGGGGCTGGCGCAGGTGCGCGGCCATCGCGGCACGACCGAGGTCGAAAAAGACCTCACCGACCGGCTGCAATCCGATCTGGAATATATCGCGGGCTGGTCGTTGCAGCGCGATATCGGCATCGTGCTGCGCACCTTGATGGTGCTGCGGCACGACAAGGCTTACTGACGCAATCGGTAAAGCGCGGTTATTTCTTCTCCTCGCTGCGCTGCGGCACGGTGAAGGTGCCGTTCACCCGGCCATTGCTGTCGCCGCCCGCGGCGCTGCCGTCCACGCTCGATAGCCCGCTTTCAAGATCGATCACCAAGCGCCCGCCGTTCAGCGTATCGCTGCCCCGGCGCAGGCGGACATTGCCGGCCATGGTGATGATCCGGCGGTTGAAATCATAGATCGCATTATCGCCGCTGGCGCGCTCGTTTCCGCGCGTGACGATCACCCCCCCGGTGGCGGTGATCCGCTGCATTTCGAGCGAGCCGACATCGGTGTAATTGACCAGCATCCGGCTGGACTGGATCGTGAGATCGGCCTGAGTGACGGTCACACCGCCGCTGAGGATCACCCGGTTTTCGCGATCCTCCCATTCGATCCGGCTAGCCTGCGTGCTTACCGGCGCGCGCGAATCATGCGCGGCAATGCCTTGCGCGTGCAGCGCCATGCCGCCCGCCAGCGCGGCGGTCAGGGCAAAACCGCCGATCCCCCAGCCAAGGGAGATACGGCGAAGCGATGGGCTGCGGGGCTGGCGGCGGGACGGGTTGGTCATTGCGGTATCCTCAACTGGCCGGGGGTCATGGTGACGCGCGCGTCGCCTTCAAGAATGATCTTGCGCGTGCCCAGATCGGCACGGATCGAACGGGCCGAAAACGAACCTGCCGGGATTGCGCCCGAAACGCCATCATCCCCGCGCATCTGGCGCGCCTTGAGATCGATCGATACCCCGCGCGCGATCATCGCATAGCCATCCGCGCCGACAAGGCGCACCGCGCCATTGATCGCCATGGTTTCGGTCTCGATATCATAGGTGCCGCCACTGGCGCTCAATCGCGCCGGGCCTTCGGTCAGCAGCAATTGCGCGACCAGATCCTGCATCCGCACCAGCCCTTCGGCGCTCGACGCCTGCACCGCCTCACCCGCCATCACCGAAAACGGCCGCCCCAGTTCATCGCGCCCGCGATACATCGCATTATCGACGCTGAGCCGTTGATCGATCCGGGCGACCTTGTTGCGATCCAGCAGGAAGCTGACTTCGCCGCGCGGGCCAAGCGGTGTGATCACCATCAGCGCGGCAATCACCCCCACCGCCATCGGCAGCGCGCGGGCGAGGAATCTGACCATCCGGTCGTGCGATCCGCCCGGCGCCGCGAAATGCTGGCGCCGGCCGCGCAGTTCGCGGGCCTCGGTCGTTTCAATGCGGGGTTTGCCGGTCAGCATCGGTCAGGTCTGCGATCCCCGCGCGCTTACATGTGGCTGAACATGTCGGTTTCCGCCCAGCCTGCCACATCGAGCAGCGCGCGGGCGGGGAGGAAATCGAAACAGGCCTGCGCCAGCGCGGTGCGCCCTTCGCGTTCGAGCCGCCGGGTCAGTTCATCGCGCAGCCGGTGGAGATAGCGCACATCGGATGCCGCGTAATCGCGCTGCGCATCGGACAGCACCGGCCCGCCCCAATCGCTCGACTGTTGTTGCTTGGAGATATTTTCGCCCACCAATTCCTCGACCAGATTCTTCAGCCCGTGGCGATCAGTATAGGTGCGCACCAGTTTGCTGGCGATCTTGGTGCAGAACACCGGCCCGGCCATCACGCCGAGGTAGTGGTGGATCGCGGCCAGATCGAACCGGCCGAAGTGATAGATCTTCACCCGCGAAGGATCGCTCAGCAGCGCCTTCAGATTGGGCGCATCATAGCTGCTGCCGGGGCCGAAGCGCACCAGATGTTCACTGCCCGTGCCATCGGAAATCTGCACCACGCACAGCCGGTCGCGGATGGTGACGAGGCCCATGGTCTCGGTATCGACCGCCAGCGCAGCGGTTCCTGCAAGCACGCCGGGAGGGAGGTCTTCTTCGTGGAAATGCACTGTCATGCGTGTCGCCCTACGCCGATTGGGGAAAGAGGGGAAGGGCAGAGTGGCGCGCTTGCAAGGCGCGGCTATAGGTTTCGCGGTGATGACAACCGAAACCATCCCCGACAGCTGGCGAGCCGCGCTCGAGCCGGCGCTGGCGACACCGGAGGCGCGGCGGCTGGGCGGTTGGATCAAGGCCGAGGAGGCGGCGGGCAAGCAGGTTTT
>JBGSKN010000243.1:0-4150 GCA_041741215.1 Erythrobacter sp.
GGTCGAACGATGCTTCAACAAGCTCAAGAACGCCCGAAGGCTGGCCACCCGATACGACAAAACCGCCGACAGCTATCTCGGTTTCATCCACCTCGTCTCAATCCGCCTGTGGATGCGTGAATTTGTCAACAGGTCCTAGGCCCGAACGCTTGCGGCAAAGCGACTGTTCTGTGACAGTTTGATGAAAAACCCTGCCCTGATGCGCCGTTTCCTTAAAGCGCGCATTTCCGAACGCCAGAAGACTCTCGGAATCGCGCCATATCCGCGCGCAGGTGTTGCATCGCCGCAACGCCCGGCGATTATTTGCCGATGTATGATTTTAGGCGGTTACGGGCGCAAATCAGGCGAGATTGATCTCACGCAGGCGCTGCATCAGATAATCGTGCGCGGTGATCGGAGCAGGCGGCGGATTGGCGGCGTCTGCATCAACGCATTCGGGCAGCGGTTCGATCAGGAAATCGGGCCGGAAATGCAGGAAAAACGGCATCGAATAGCGCGCCCGCCGGGCCGCTTCGCCGCGCGGATTGACCACCCGGTGCGTGGTTGACCGCAGCCGCCCATTGGTCTGGCGTTGCAGCATATCGCCGACATTGATCACCAGCGCGCCCGGCGGCACATCAACCGCGCACCATTCACCGGCCTTGGTCAGCAGTTCAAGCCCCGCTTCCTCGGCCCCCAGCAGCAGCGTGATGGTGTTGATGTCCTCGTGCCCGGCAGCGCGAATCGCGCCATCGGGTGCGCCTTCGCCCAGCGGCGGGTAATGCAGCAGCCGCATCACCGAATTGCCATCGGAAATGCTGTCGGCAAAGAAATCGCGCGGGCGGCCCAGATGCAGCGCAATCGCTTCGAGCACGCGCGCACCGGCCACTTCGAACGCGGCGAACAGCGCGCTCATGGTTTCGCGGAAGCCTTCGACCTCGTCCGGCCAGACATTGGGGGCCATGAATTCGGCCAGCGGATGCCCCGGCGGCAGGCTGCGGCCGACGTGCCAGAACTCCTTCAGGTCGAACACCTCGGCGTCCTTGGCCTTTTCGGTGCCGAACGGGGTGTACCCGCGCGCGCCGCCGCCGCCATCGATCTTGTAGGCGCGTTTGACCGGGTCGGGCAGCGCGAAGAACGCCTTTGACACCGCTTCGGCCTGATCGATCAGGTCTTGCGGGATGCCGTGATCGCGCACCACGGCAAAGCCATATTCGCCAAAACTGCGGCCCAGTTCATCGGCGATGGTATCGAGCGGCTGGGCGAGCGAGACAGAAGCTATGTTGATCATGACCGCCGCCTTACACCCGCGCGCGCGGCTCTGCCAAGAGGCTACGGTGCCGGGCCTAAAGCGGCAAAAACAGGCTCGCCAGCGCCGCGCTCATCAGATTGGCGAGGCTGCCTGCGGCCAGCGCCTTCAGCCCCAGCCGCGCGATTACCGGGCGCTGATTCGGAGCCAGACCGCCGGTCACCGCCATCTGGATCGCGATCGAGGAGAAATTGGCAAATCCGCACAGCGCAAAGGTGATGATCGCCCGGCTGCGCGCGGTCAGTTCGCCCGATTGCATCGCGCCCAGATCGATGAAGGCGACAAATTCGTTGAGCACGATCTTGGTGCCGAACAATCCCCCGGCAATCTGCGCCTGATCCCAATCCGAAATGCCGATCAGGAACATCACCGGCGCGAACAGATAGCCCAGCAGTTTCTGGAAACTGATATTCGCCAGCCATTCGGCAGTGGCAGGCGCAAACGGCGCGCCGATCTGATCGGCAAAGCCCACCATGCCGCCGCCGATCCCGGCCAGCGCCCCGTTCGCCAGCGCCACCAGCGCGACAAACACCATCACCATCGCGCCGACCGCCACTGCCAGTTTTACCCCGGTCTGGGTGCCTTGCGCAGCGGCTTCGATGATGTTGGCGGGGCGGTGGCCTTCTTCAAAGGTTTCGGCCGCCATCACCTCGTCTGGCTTGCCGCTTTCGACCATTGCCGCAGGGCCAACCGAACTGATCCGCGCCTGCGGCAGTTCGACCTCGTGCCCGTTTTCGTCATACATGACCACGCGGGTCGCCTCGGCCAGCGAACCGGCTTTGCCGCGCGCGTGTGCCACGGCGGCCTGACCGACGGCGTTGCCGTGTTCGGGAGGCATCGCCAAAGGATCATCGGGCATGATGATCTTGGCCATCAGGATCCCGCCCGGCGCAGACATGAACGCCGCCGCCAGCAGGAACGGCACCGCAGTTTCACCGATGAAGCTGGCATAGGCGGCCAGAATCGTGCCCGCGACACCCGCCATCCCCACGGTCATCAAGGTGAACAGCGCAGGCGCAGGCAGCGCGGCAAGATAGGGCCGCACCACCAGCGGGCTTTCCGATTGGCCGACAAAGATATTGGCCGCCGCGCCCAGCGCTTCAACCCGGCTGATCCCGGTGATCCAGCCAATCGCCCCGCCCACCCAGCGCACCAGCCGCTGCATGATGCCAAGGTGGTAGAGGATCGAAACAACCGCCGCGAAAAACACGATCACCGGCAGCGCGGCGATCACAAAGGTATTGGCAAACGGGTTGTTTTCCATCGGCCCGAACACCGATGTGATGCCGACCTTGGAAAAATCGAGCAGCGCGATCACGCCTTGCGACAGCCCGCCGATCACCGCCACGCCGACATCGGTGCGCAGCACGATCAGCGCGGTGAACGCCTGCAAGGCAAAGGCTGCGCCAACCACGCGCAGGTTGATCCGGCGCCGCGCCGATGACAGCGCAAAGGCAATACCCAGAATGGCGATGACCCCCGCAAGGCTCAGAAAGATCGGCGTGATACTCTCGTTCACGGTAGCAACGTGCCCCTTGCAGATAGTGATTGGTTAATTGACGTGACCCTGTCGCCCGCCGGTTGGCCCCCGCTGGCAATCCTGCGGGCGTGGCAGTTTGCAACGCCAGTTGCAAGCGGGATGACAGCGCGCCCGCGCCGCATCCGGTGACAGGCACACAAGCGCCGCTTTTCTTTTGCCCGCACACTGGATAGCAATTGCGCGATGAACGAAACCCCATCCGCAGCCCCCTCCGCAGCCCACGCCGCTGTCCCGTCGGCGCAAGCCAGCCCCCTTGCAAACATGCCGCTGGGCCTGTTCGTTTTCACGCTGTTATATGGCGGGATGACGGTGCTGGCGGGCGTGCTGGCATTCAAGCAGGTGCAATTGTGGCCGACCGATCTGGCGGTTGAAAGCGGGATTTTCGCGTTCCTGCTGCTGGTGGTGATATCCAGCACGATGGCGCAATTATACGGCCGCCAGTTTGCGCAGCGGATCGTGTGGTGGGGGTTCCTGCCGCTGCTGATTGCATCGCTGCTGATGCAACTGGTGCTGGGCCTGCCCGCCTCGACCGAGATGGTCGCGGGCCGCGCCGATGATCTGGCCGCGTTCGAGCGCGTCCATTCGACCGTGTGGCGGGTGTGGGCGGCGGGGCCGGCGGCCTATATCACCTCGCTGCTGCTCAACATCTGGATCTTTGACCGGCTGCGGGGCCGCAACAGCGGCGGCACGATCGACCTGATGGTGCGCGGCGCGATTGCCTCGGCATTGAGCCAGGCGGTGGATTCGGTGATTTTCATCACGCTGGCGTTTTACGGGCTGTTCCCGATCACCAACCTGCTGATCGGACAGGTGATCGCCAAGGTGGCGCTGTCGCTGGTGCTGGTGCCGTTCCTAATCACCGGCGGGGTAAAGGCCGCGCGGTGGCTGGACCGGAAGAAAGAAGGGTAGGGGATCACGCTGGAAACGGTTGCAAAGCAACCGCAAGGGCGACCGCCCGCCCGCAGACTCAACGGGCCGAGGACCCCGCGCCGCGCGGGGCTTGAGGGCGCAGGCGTCTCAACCTTAAAGTGGCAGAGCGGGGCCGGTTGCGAAGCAACCGCAAGCCCGACCGGGCGCCCGCAGCGGGTTCGAAGCGAAGCGGAGAACGCCAAGCGAGGACGCAGTCGCGGAGGCGACTGCAAGAGAAAATATGGTGAGCCCGACAGGATTCGAACCTGTGACCCGCTGATTAAAAGTCAGCTGCTCTACCTACTGAGCTACGGGCCCACACATGCCGCCATCGTGGCGTCGGCGCGGCTCACCTAGGCAGGGGGCGGCGGCGGGTCAAGCGGGCATGGAGTTGTGCGAGCGTCAAACCGCTC
>JBGSKN010000244.1:0-5807 GCA_041741215.1 Erythrobacter sp.
GCCAGCGCATCCGGGCCGAGGACAGATCAGGTTCGGCATCCAGCCGCACCATCCACAGCGCGACCGCATGGCGTTCAGCGGTCAGGCTGAGGCGGCGCGAGGCGGTGAAGCCGAGCGCGCGCGGATTGCCCGCAATCTCCCCGATCACGCAGACAAAATCGCGGCATTTGAGGCCTTCCTCCAATGCGAATAACGCATCTTCGGGCGTAGCGGCGGCGACATGGATCAGGCGGCGGCGCCAATCGGGCGGCAGGCCTGCAAGACACGGCCGCCCACCCAGTTGCATGGCCCTGCGATCCTGCACCCACAGAACGTGGCGCAAATCTTCGCCGCCCTCCACCGCAGCAGCCAGCGCATCACGCGCCAGCGCCAACGCCAGCCCCGCCCCGCTCGCTTCATCGGCAGACGCGAAGATTTCGGAATGAAACGGTTGCGCGGCCAACCCCGGTCGCCAGCGCGATTCGGGCAGCATGCGCGGCAGGAAACGCGTGGGCGGCAGGTGCGATGGCATGGTTGAACGACTCATGCGTTCACATTATGTTCCAATTATGGTCTTGGCAATCTCTCCGTCGGGCACAAAAAAGGGGCGCCTGAATCAGACGCCCCTTCCTATTGCCAAAAACGGTTCCGATCAGGAATCGGATGGCTTGATCGGGAGGAGCGTTTCATCCCCAAGCACATCATCGACCACTTCCACGACCCCGCGCCCCAGATGACTGCGGCCACGGCCATAGATGAAGTAGATGAGAATCCCGGCCACAGTCCATACCGGCAGCACGATCATTGCTTCGAACGGCAGGTTGAAGAACAGGAACAGGCAGCCTGCCACCGCCGCAGGTGCAATGACCCACAAGCCCATGACCCGGAAAGGCCGCTTCACGTCAGGCCGCTTGCGCCGCAGCACCATCACCGCCATCGCCACCATCGCAAAGGCATAGAGCGTTCCGGCATTGGCAATGTCAGCCAGCTTACCCACTGGCAAGAACGCGGCACCAACCGCCACCGCTGCGCCAGTGATCATCGTCACCACATGCGGGGTCTGCCACTTGTGATGAACCCGGCTGAGAATGTCGGGCAGCAAGCCATCCCGGCTCATCACGAAGAAGATGCGGGTCTGGGCAAACAGCAGCACCAGGATCACCGATGGCAGGGCAATGAAAGCAGCATAGCCCAGCGCATTGCCGATCCCCGAATACCCGATCTGCCGCAGCACATGGGCCAGCGCCTCATCCGAGCATACCAGCGCAGCCGAATAGGCCGGCAGTGCGCACTGCCGCGCGAGTTCTTCCGAACCGGCAGGAAACGGAAGGCCGCCCGGCCCCATGATCGGCTGGCCGCCAACCGTACCAATCGCACCCGCCGCCACCAGAATGTAAAACACCGTACAGAACAACAGCGACCCAATCAGCCCGATAGGCACGTTGCGTTGCGGGTTTTTGGTTTCTTCAGCTGCGGTCGAAACCGCATCAAAACCGACATAGGCGAAGAAGATCGTCGCCGCCGCGCCAACCGCGCCGACACCAGTGCCCCAGCCGCCAAAAACACCCGCAGGCAGGAACGGGTTGAACTTTTCCGCGTCAACTTCGGGCAAGGTCAGCACGACGAAAACCGTAAGCGCAGTCACCTTGATCGCCACCAGCACCGCATTGACCTTGGCGCTTTCGCTTGTGCCAATCAGCAGCAACCAGGTCACCAGCAGCGCGATAACGAATGCCGGCAGGTTGATGACCCCCCCCTCGACTCCCCCAAGCACCAGCGGCCCGCCGGAAAGCGCGGCTGGCAAATGTATCCCGAATGTCTCGTTGAGGATGGTGCCGACAAAATAGCCCGACCAACCCACCGAAACCGCGCTCGCCGCGATGGCGTATTCAAGCACCAGCGCCCAGCCCACTGTCCAGGCCAGAAACTCACCCATCGTGGCGTAGGTGTAGGTATAGGCCGATCCCGACACCGGAATGGTCGAGGCGATTTCCGCATAGCACAATGCCGCGACGATACAGATCAGCCCGGCAATGGCGAAGGCCAGCATCAGCCCCGGCCCGGCTTTCTGCGCACCGGCAGATGTCAGCACGAATATGCCGGTGCCGATGATGCTGCCGATGCCGAACAGCATCAGTTGCAATCCGCCCAGTGTGCGTTTGAGCGATTTCTTCTCCGCTGCTGCGAGGATCGCATCGAGCGGCTTTACCCTGTCAAGAAACATCTGGAATACTTCTCCCACTGATCGCAGGCATATCCCCCGCGCGATCGAATGGGCGGCAAGCTAGCGTAACAGAGGCGCAACACAAGCGGCAAAGCGCGCTCTTTCCCCAAGCGCAGACAATCGCTAGACGCAGGAACATCATGTCAACGACCTTCCAGCTCGATACCAGCACCAGCCGTGCCAACCCCACCCCGCAGCCGATGCGGCGGTTGACGGTGCCCGGCATCCGCGCCCGCAAACAGAACGGCACCACGGCCCAGCCGCTGGTAATGCTCACCGCCTACACCGCGCGGCAGGCACAATTGCTCGATGCGCATTGCGATCTGCTGCTGGTGGGGGATTCGCTGGGGCAGGTGATCTATGGCCTGCCATCGACCATTCCGGTGACGCTGGAGATGATGGCAAACCACGGCGCAGCGGTGGTGCGCGGTTCCTATCATGCGGTGGTGGTGATCGACATGCCGTTTGGCAGTTACGAATGTTCACCCGAACAGGCGTTCGAAAGCGCGGCCTTGCTGCTCAAACAGACCGGCGCAGCGGCGGTCAAGCTCGAAGGCGGGTCAGCGATGGCCGCTACGGTCGCCTTCCTGAATCAACGCGGCATTCCGGTGATGGGGCACGTTGGGCTGACCCCGCAGGCGGTCAATGTGCTCGGCGGATACGGTGCGCGCGGGCGCTCGGACGCCGAGGCCGAGAAGATTGTTTCGGACGCCATCGCGCTCGATCAGGCCGGGGCCTTTGCCATCGTGGTCGAAGGCGTGGTTGAACCGATTGCGATTGCCGCGACCAAGGCAGTCACCTGCCCCACCATCGGCATCGGCGCATCGGCGCAGTGCGATGGGCAGGTGCTGGTCACCGAAGACATGCTCGGCATGTTTGAACGCGTGCCGCGGTTCGTGAAACGATACGAAGACATCGCCGGATTGATCGACCGCACGGTCGCACGCTATGCCGAAGAAGTTCGCAGCCGTGCCTTCCCCGGCGAAGATCAGACCTATCAGCCCAAGGGCTGACCCTCTCCTATTCAAGGCCTCACTTTGCCATGCAGACTTTGCTGCGTTACTACACCTTCTCGCTCATCTTCACCCTCATCTGTCTTGGCCTTGCCGCGTGGTACGGCATGGTCAGTTCCGGCACGGTGATCGGCATGGCACAGGTGCTGTGGATCGTGGTGATCCTCGCAGTGCTCGAAGTCTCGCTCAGCTTTGATAACGCCGTGGTCAATGCCTCGGTGCTGAAAGGGATGGACGAGGTCTGGCAGAAGCGGTTCCTGACGTGGGGCATCGCCTTTGCGGTGTTCGGGATGCGGATCGTGTTTCCGCTGGCGATTGTGGCTATTGCCGCCGGGATCGGGCCGGTCGAGGCGTTGAACCTGTCGCTCAATGATCCGGAGCGGTACGAAGAGCTGGTGGGTTCGGCCCATATCGGCATTGCTGGATTTGGCGGTGCATTTCTGGCGAGGGTGGGGATGAAGTTCTTCTTCAACGCCGAGAAAGACATCCACTGGATCGGGAGCATCGAAAGCGCGCTGGCAAGAGTCTCGACGCTCCCGAAGGTTGAGATTGCGCTGCTGCTGCTGGCAATGTGGGGAATTTCGACCTTCCTGCCGATCGAGGATGCGCGCACCTTCCTTGTTGCCGGGATGCTCGGCCTTGTTACCTTCATTACGGTTGAAGCGGTCAGCCACTGGCTCGAAATGCGCGAGGAAGCCGCGCGGCTTTCAGGCGCGGTGGTGCGCAGCGGGCTGGGCGGGTTTCTCTACCTCAACATCCTCGACGCCAGCTTCAGCTTTGACGGGGTGATCGGGGCGTTTGCGCTGTCGAACAATATGGTCGTGATCGCGCTCGGCCTGTCGATCGGGGCAATGTTCGTGCGTTCGATGACGGTGCATCTGGTCAAGCAGGGGACGCTGGCCGAATTCCGCTTCCTTGAACACGGCGCATTCTGGGCGATCGTGGTGCTGGGCGGCATCATGCTGGTATCGGCGGTGGTGCACATCCCCGAAACGATCACCGGGCTGATCGGTGCAATCCTGATCGGGCTGTCGTTCTGGTGGTCGGTGCGCCACCAGCGGGCCGAACGCGCGGCTAATCCGGTGTCTGTGCCAGACGCGTAGCCAGCGGTGCGGCCAGCACCAGTTGAGCCAGATGATAGAGCAATAGCGGGGCAATCACGAACCCGGCGCTGGCAGGCGGAAACAGGATGGCAGCGAGCGGCGCGCCGACCGCTACGCTTTTTTGCGACCCTGCAAACAGGAATGCGATCCGGTCGGCGCGCGGCAATCCCAGCGCGCCGCCGGTGGCCCATGCGGCGACCAGCGCCGACCCCAGCATCGCCAGCACCAGCGCGATCAGCTCCAGCCAATCGGCAGGCGCAAACATCGCGCCCAGCCGCTGTTCCACCGCGCCGGAGAACGCGACATACACCGCCATGCCGATCACCGCCCGGTCCAGCCACGCGATGCGCGCGCGGTGGGCAACGATGCGATCAATCACCCGGTCCTGCACCGCCTGCCCGATCACGAACGGCAATATCAGGATCAACCCGATGCGCATGATCGCCTCGGTGCCAATCTCTCCCGCGCCTCCCCCGCCCAGCAATGCGAACAACGGCGCGCTGATGAACACCCCGGTGATATTGATCAACGCCGCGCCGACCACCGCCAGCGCAACATTGCCCTGCGCCAGAGCAGTATAGGACGTTGCCGACTGCACCGTTGATGGCAGACAGCCGAGATAGACAAAACCCAACGCCACCAGCGGCGGCAGAGCAGTTCCTGCAAGGCTGGCAAAGCCCACCCCCGACAGGCCCATTGCGCCAAACACGAACAGCATCAGCGGCGCGAAATAACGCCAATTGGCCAACCCGCGCGCGATTTCGCCGCGCCGGACACGCATCCCGTTGACAAGGAAAAGCACGAATATCCCGGCATTGGAGACTGCGCTCGCAAGGCCGCGCACTTCTCCGGTGGCGGGCAGCAGCAGCGCCAGCGCGGTCGCCGTCAGCAGCACAGCAACCATGGGATCGTTGATCAACGGCAGTCGCAGGAGGGATCGAGGTTGTGACATGGTCAATCCGCCCTGCCCCGCACCTGCCCGCTTGTCGAGCCTGACCCTAATGCCGCGCCAGGCTGCACGGTCTGACTTCGGCCAGCAACCGGGCGAAACGCTGCGCATCTGCCGGTTGGTTCAGCGCCCGCGCTGCCTCCAGACGCAGGCCCAGCAGCGCAGGATCATGCCCGCCGCCAAGTCTGATCGCATGGTCGATCACCATTGCAACCCTTGCCCAGTCCCCCTGATCGGCCTGAACATCGGCCAGTTCCGCAAGTCCGCTGATCGCCAATGGTTCGCCCGCGACATGACGCGCCAGCAACGCGTTGGCCGCCGCCGGGTCTCCATTGATGCGCGAGGCGAACACCATCTTGCGGGTCAACGGCCAAGGACGCCTTACCCTGGCGGCCAGCGCATAGGCTGCCAGCGCCGCGCGGTAATCGCCGGCGCCATAGCTGGCATCGCCGGAAAGGCTTGCCACATCTGCCGAGGCGGCAAAGCGGACGCGCAAAACCTGCGCCTGCGCCTGCGCGCCTGCCCAGTTTCCGGCTGAC
>JBGSKN010000245.1:0-2305 GCA_041741215.1 Erythrobacter sp.
ATGGTCGAACGATGCTTCAACAAGCTCAAGAACGCCCGAAGGCTGGCCACCCGATACGACAAAACCGCCGACAGCTATCTCGGTTTCATCCACCTCGTCTCAATCCGCCTGTGGATGCGTGAATTTGTCAACAGGTCCTAAAATTGCCCTTCATCAGTGTCAACACACTCCATTGACTCGCAATAGAAACCTTGTCGCAGCCTTCTTCGCCACCGGTTCTGCTATTCGTTAAATTGCCTGACCCACGGTTTCCGCATGAGCGACCGGCTGCATATCCATTTGTATGGGGATACGCGGGGAACGTAGCACCTCGTCATTGCGAGCCGCAGGCGAAGCAATCCATGAACCCGCGTTGCGAGGCTATGCGAGGGCGGTCGGTGGATTGCCGCGTCGCCTTCGGCTCCTCGCAATGACGAAATTGAAACCTTACCCCTGGCTCCGCCAGCGCATCACCACGCGCTCGACCAGTTCTTCCTCGCCGCCGTCCTTGCTCCACAGGTCGGCAAAGCTCGGGTCTTCGGACGCCGGGCGCTTGTGTTCTTCGAGGTTGTCAAAGGTCACGCGGATCGGGATCGCCACGCCTTCGCCGCAGATGATGCATTCGCGGTTGCGCAGCGCCGGGATCGAATCGAGGAAACCGCGCGCGCCTTCGGGCATGGCGGCCTTCACGAAAGCCTGATCGCGTTCGTTGTTGAGGCGCATCGATATGATCGTGCCGCATTGCGACAGCACGCCTTCAGCAAGGTCTGACGGGCGCTGGGTGATAAGTCCCAGCGAAATCCCGTATTTGCGGCCTTCCTTGGCGATGCGGCTGAGGATCTTGCCAACCGACGACCCATCGGCGTTCTTTTCGTTGGGCACGTAGCGGTGGGCTTCCTCGCACACCAGCAGCACCGGGCGGGTCTTTTCCTCACGACCCCAGATCGCGAAATCGAACACCAGACGGCTGAGCACCGCCACCACGGTCGAGGTGATGTCTGATGGCACGCCCGACACATCGATGATCGAAATCGGTTTGCCGTGGCCCGGCATGCGGAAAATCTTGCCGATGAAATCGGTCATGGTGTCGCCCACCAGCATGCCCGAAAACATGAACTGGTAACGCGGATCGGCTTTCAGCTCGTCGAGCTTGCCCTTGATCCGCATGAACGGCGCGGACGAGGTCGCCTTGTCGAGCTTGCCCATCTCGTCCTGAATGATGTTTCCAAGGTCCGACAGCAAGTAGGGGATCGGCGAATCCACCGTGATCTTGCCCATCGTCTGCGCCAGCCTGTTGCGCGCGCGCGCGGCCAGCAGGCACTTGGCGAGAATATCGCTATCGACCTGGCGTTCATTGCCGCTGCCCGACAGCAGCACTTCGCAATGCTCTTCGAAGTTCATCAGCCAGTATGGCATCTGCAGGTTCGACACGTCGAGGATCTGCCCGGTCTGGCGGAACGCGGCGGAATATTCGCCGTGCGGGTCGATCATCACGATATGACCCTTGGGCGCAGCTTCGCAGATGCGGTGCAGGATCAACGCGGCGCTGGTCGATTTGCCCGTCCCGGTCGATCCCAGCAGCGCAAAGTGCTTGCCCAGCATCGCGTCGACATACAGCCCGGCGCGGATATCGCGGGTGGGGAACACCGTGCCGATGGTGATGCTGGCACGGCCATCGCTGGCGTAAATCTGTTCCAGATCCTTGGTGGTGGCGGGATAGCACATTGCGCCCGGCACCGGATAACGGGTGACCCCGCGCCTGAACCCATGGATCCGCCCGGTCAGCTTTTCTTCAGCGCCTTCGCCCAGAAAATCGATGTGGGCGATGATCCCGCCCTCGGTGCGGCGATCCTTGCGTTGATCGCGCACGTTGGCGAGCAGCCAGGCTTCGCCGACGCTGATCTTGATCTGGCTGCCGACCTGCCCGGCCAGCGCTATCGAAGGATCGGCATCATCCATGCATTCGTTCAGCCGTTGCAGATCAAGCGCGATCTGTGAGCCTGATCCCGAAATTTCGAGCACCACGCCAATCGGCAGGCGCGCGTTATCGTGCCCTCCTGCGGCCGCAGCGGGTGCAGACTCTGCCTGCCCAACCGGATTGGGGCCTGTGAAGCGTTCGAAATCCTGCCTGCCGTGATCGGTCATTTGCGCCTTTCCCTGCGCCAGTGTTGACACCGGCAAAGGGATACGGCGGGTTCGGTTAAAATCGGGTCAATTTTACGCGCAAGGCGCGCTAGGGTCTGGCGAACAGCCGACCGGCCAGCCAGCCCATGCCTAGTGACAAGGCAATCGCACCAAGCCCGTAAAGGAACGACCAGCGCTGCGC
>JBGSKN010000246.1:0-2445 GCA_041741215.1 Erythrobacter sp.
GCCACCCCTGCCGCGCTGATGGCCGACCGCCGCACCGTGGCCGAAGGCGCGCACACCGCGCCGGTGCTGGCCGCCCTTGCCGCAAAGCACGGCGTTGCCATGCCGATTGTCGCCGCAGTGGATGCAATCCTTAATGGTGAAAGCGCCCGCGTGGTGGTGGCCGACCTGCTCTCCCGTCCGCTCAGGGCCGAGCTGGCAAGTGACGAAAAGGACTTGCAGGCGTGAGCCAGCCCGTCGCCCCCGACCCTTCTGCGCCCGTCCCTTCTGCGTCCCCCGACAACACCGATGATCTCGCCGCGCTGGCCAAGGGTGGGCGCACCAACACGATGGGTTTCGCCATCCGGCTGGTGGCGCGCATCCCGTTTCTGGTGATCGCCACGCGCCTGTACGGGGCCGAGGCGCTGGGCCGCTTTGCATCGGCATTGGTGCTGATCGAAATTATCGCGCTGATCTGTTCGCTGGGCGAAAAACGCGGGCTGGCGCAGCGGCTTTCGGTTGGTGCGGGCGATAACCGCGCGGGCGAAACCAATCTGGTCTATGATGGCATTGCGCTGGCGCTGGCCTATTCGGTCGTCGCCGCGCTGCAGCTGCTGGCCTTTCCCGAACCGATGTTTCCCAACGGGATGAACAGCCCGCTGGATATCTGGCTGATTGCCGCCATTCCCGCCTTTGCCGTGACCGAGATATTGCTCGCCGCGCAGGCATACCGCTTCGATATCGCCACCACGGTGCGCGCGCGCGCGATTGTCGAACCGTGGACGATTTCGATCGGTGCCGGGGTGTTCTTCTTCATCCCTGCCACCCGCGATGCGGGGCTGGCGCTGGCGTTCATCGCATCGATCTATGCCGGGCTGCTGACCGCCTTGTGGCCGTTCCTGCGCAGTTACGGCCTGCCAAAGGGCTGGCACCCGCAGGGCCGCGCGATGCTGGCGATGTCGAGCCGCGCCTTCCCGCTGGTCGGGGCCGATGCGATCGAGCGCGGCACAAGGCTGCTCGATATCTTCATCCTTGGCCTGTTCGCCCCGCCGCAAGCGGTCGGCATCTATTATGCCGCGCAGCAGATCGCCAGCCTGCCGCAAAAGCTGAAAACCAGTTTTGAACCGATCCTGTCGCCGGTCATCACCAAAAACCTGCGGATCGGCAATATGGGCGCGATTGCCGCGCAGGTGCGGCAGGTCGGCTTCTGGATCATCGCGGTGCAATTGGGCATCGCGCTGGTGCTGGGCCTGCCGGGCGAAGCGGTGATGGGCCTGTGGGGGCCGGATTATGTCGCGGGCACGGCGGCGCTGACCTTGTTGCTGGCAGCAGAGGTTGCGGCATCGACGGCGGTCGTTTCGGAAAGCGTGCTGGTCTATATCGCGCGCAAACGCAATCTGGCGATTTCGGTCGGGATCATCGCACTGCAAGCGATGCTGACCATCGCGCTGATCCTGGCCGCGCGCCGCTATGGTCTGGGCAGCGGTTACGAAGCGGCCAGCGCGGCGGGCGCGCTGTTGATCGCGCTCGCGGCCTCCAGCCTGATCAAGGCGCTATTGCTCAAATACCTGCTCAAAGCCCCGGTCAGCAACTGGCGCTGGGCGCTGGTCTATGCCGCCGCGCCGGCAGTGGTGGTGGGCTATGCCTTTACCCTCATGCCCGAATGGATCGAACTGATGTTCGGCATTCCCGCCGTGCTCGCCACCTATGCGCTGGTGATCTGGCGGCGTGGATTTGCTGAGGAGGACAAGGTGTTGTTCCGCAAGCAGGTTGTGACCGATCCCGCCAGCGATTTACCGTAAGTCAGCCACGTTCAGTCGCTATTCACGGCAGCGAACCGATTTTTCGCTCCGCAGTATTTGCGGGGAGATAAGCGGTGAACACAGTTCGGTTGATGGGAATGGCGGCGCTGTGCGCTGTGATTGCAGGTTGCGCCAGCAAAGCGCCCGAAGAACTCGCCAAGGCACCGCCGCCACCGCCCGCGCCGGTAGTAGCCTATGCGCCGCAGGAAATGGTGGTCGTCACCGGATCACGCATCCGCGGCGATGGGGTTGCGGCCGAGCGCGGATATTTTGTCCCCCCCGTGATGATCGCCACCGATCCGGGCCGCGAAAAATATGACGGCAAGGAGGTTTCCCCCGTCAAACTGACCGCTGCTGAGCCGGTCTCCACCTTCAGCGTCGATGTCGATACCGGAGCCTATGCCAATGCCCGGCGGTTCCTGACCCAAGGCATGATGCCGCCAAAGGACGCGGTGCGGACCGAGGAGATGATCAATTATTTCCGCTATGATTACGCCCGCCCGAAAGATCGCTCGCAGCCGTTCACAGTCACCACCGATGTGGCGAAAAGCCCGTGGAACCCCGGCACCTATCTGATGCGCATTGGCCTGCGCGGATATGACATCGACAGCGATGAGCGCCCGCCCGCCAACCTGGTATTCCTGATGGACGTGTCGGGATCGATGAA
>JBGSKN010000247.1:0-3509 GCA_041741215.1 Erythrobacter sp.
GCCCTGATTGCGACAGGAGAGCCGCTGGACAGGAGTGGCACGCAGCGCGGGCCTGTCGGCCCCCGGGCAAGTGTCGCGACGAAGCCAGCGGCTCTCCTGTCACAACCCCGCAGGGGCGGGCCGCTTTTGGCCCATCACCGCTTCGCTTGTCGGTCACTATGCTTTGGCATGGCTACCTCCGCGCTCCTTGTGTTGGACCAAAATCGGCTCCGTCAGGGTGACCCAGAATGGTCGGAAAGCGCTCTAGCCCTCAGGCGCCGGGCGCAGCACGTCCGTGCTGCTTGGCTTTCCTCGCATAAGCTCGGGCGCGCAGTCGCGCTTGCGGCCCTGCGGGCCGAGCGGCCTAACACTTCAGGAGTGGCGATGATTTCAGATCCGCAGGGTCTGCAAGGCCGACCGGCCGCCCGCAGCGACGCGACCTTCAGGTCGCATGAGCGAGGATTTCGCACGCCGGATGGCGTGCGGAAAACAAAAATCAAGCGACCTTCGCAACGCCTTGCTGATCCATCAGCTGCTGCAATTCGCCTGCTTCGAACATTTCCATCATGATGTCGCTGCCGCCGACAAATTCACCCTTCACATAAAGCTGCGGGATCGTTGGCCAATCGGAAAAGCTCTTGATCGCCTGACGGATTTCCATGTCCTGCAGCACGTCAACGCTTTCATAGCCGACGCCGCAATGGTCAAGGATCGCGATCGCGCGGCTGGAAAAGCCGCATTGCGGGAACAGCGGGGTGCCTTTCATGAACAATACGACATCATTGCTGGTGACGAGATCGGAAATACGGGAATTGGCGTCAGACATCTTGCGGGCAGCCCTGATATGAGTTTTGATATATGTTGCGGTTTACGTGGGGACCACAGTGGTCACTTGCAAGGCGTGCAGTTCGCCGCCCATGCGCCCGCCGAATGCGGCATAGACCAGTTTGTGCTGGGCAACGCGGCTCAATCCGGCGAATTGCGGCGCGGTGACGGTTGCCGCCCAGTGATCATCATCCCCGGCAAGATCGGTCAATTCCACCTTCGCGCCGGGCAGCGCGGTCATGATCGCTTCTTCGATGGCGGCGGCGGTCATCCCCATGCCGGCATCTCCCCGATGCGCCCGATCACACTTCGCCGAGCATTTGGCGGCGCGCTTCGATGGTCATTTCGTCAAGCTTTGCGCGGATGTCGGCTTCGCTCACGTCCTGGTTCGCGGCGGTAAGATCGCCCAGCAGCTTGCGGATCACGTCTTCGTCGCCCGCTTCCTCGAAATCGGCCTGCACCACCGCCTTGCGATAGGCGTCAGCTTCTTCGGGGGTCAGCTTCATCAGACCGGCGGCCCATTCACCCAGCAGGCGGTTGCGGCGCGCAGCGATGAGGAAAGCGGTTTCGCCGTCCATTGCAAACTTGGCTTCTTCGGCGCGTTCGCGGTCTTTGAAATCGGTCATGTGGGTGTCCCTTCGGAGCGGATACAGGAGTTAAGATAAAGAGGGCGCGGCACCGCTTCAAGCGCCGATCCGCCCGCATGGGGCACTATTCCATCGTGACGACGAGCTTGCCCACCGCCTCGCGGTTTTCAAGCTTGGCGATGGCATCGCCCGCGCGGGCGAGCGGGAAGGTTTCGCTGACCAGCGGATCGATCTTGCCCGCCTTCATCAGGTCGAACAATTCATCCACCTGCGCCCGGAAAGCGACCGGCTCGCGCGCGGTGAAGGCGCCCCAGAACACGCCGCAGATGTCGCAGCTTTTGAGCAGGGTCAGGTTCAGCGGCATCTTGGCAATCCCGGCGGGGAATCCGACCACCAGAAAGCGGCCTTCCCATGCAATCGCGCGCAAGGCGGGTTCGGAATATTGCCCGCCAACAATGTCATAGACGATATTGGCGCCGTCCGGGCCGCAAGCGGCCTTGAACGCGGCGGCAAGCGCCTTGGACGCATCCTTGTCCATCGCCTCACGCGGGTAGATCACCACTTCGTCGGCCCCGGCCCGCCTTGCGACTTCGCCCTTGGCTTCTGACGAGACAGCAGCCACCACGCGCGCGCCGAACGCCTTGGCCAATTCGACCGCCGAAAGGCCAACGCCGCCCGCCGCGCCGAGGATCAGCACGGTGTCGCCCGCCTTGATATGGCCGCGATCCTTCAATCCGTGGATGGTGGTGCCGTAGGTCATCAGCAGGCTGGCGGCCTTTTCAAACGGCACGCCATCGGGAACCGGGAACATCCTGCCCACTGCCACGACAACTTTTTCGGCCAGACCGCCATTGCCGATTCCGGCCATCACCCGGTCGCCCACGGCAAAGCCTTCCACGCCTTCACCCACCGCCTCGATCACCCCGGCAATTTCGCCGCCGGGCGAGAAAGGGCGCTGCGGTTTGAACTGATACAGGTCGCGGATGATCAGCGTATCGGGATAGTTGATCGCGCAGGCCTTGACCGCGATCAGCACTTCGCCCGCGCCGGGGACGGGCGCATCAATCTCGTCGAGCGTCAGTGTTTCAGGCCCGCCTGTGGCGTGGCTGCGGATGGCTTTCATAATGGTCTCTCCCGGTTTAGCGATTTCGAGCGCGGCACTCCTGCGGCGCGGATCGGAAATCGCGGTCAACAAAAACGCGTATATGTCAGATCGCGGTGCCGCGCATCAGCCACGGCTGACCGTTGGTGCGCGCCCCCTCGAAGGCACCGATCGCCGTGTCGCGGGCCATTGTCAGGGCGATTTCATCAAGCCCGTTCAGCAGGCAGTCGCGGCGAAACGGATCGAGCGTGAAGGCAAAGCGATCCTGATAGGGCGTCGTCACCGTCTGGGTTTCCAGATCGACGGTGATCGGTTCGCCTTGCCGCGCGACTTCGAGCAGGCGATCAACCGCGCTTTGCGGAAGGACAACCGGCAGGATCCCGTTCTTGACCGCATTGCCCGAAAAAATGTCAGAGAAACTCGGCGCGATCACCACCTTGATGCCAAGGTCGCCCAGCGCCCAGGCGGCGTGTTCGCGGCTTGATCCACAGCCGAAATTGTCGCCCGCGATCAGGATCGGCGCGCCGGCATAGGCGGGATCGTCGATCACATTGCCGGTCTCGGCCCGCAGCGTCTCGAATGCGCCTTGGCCCAGACCATCACGGCTGATGGTTTTGAGCCATCGGGCCGGGATGATGATGTCGGTATCGACATTCTTGAGGCCGAGCGGGATAGCGCCGCCTTCGACGCGGGTGAGGGGTTTCATTTTGGCTCCCCTCAATCGGTTTCGGGCGGCTCACCCGAAGGGATCGCGCCGGGTTGAGCGGGTTTATCCGGCTTTTTCCGGGCGGCATATTTGCGCCCTGCATAGAGCAGCGCCGCAGCCACGGCCGCCGATCCGATTGCCGCCGCGCCGATGGCGGCCCGGTTGCTGGCGGTGTTGCCGGAGGGTTTCTTCGGGGTTTTCTTATCAGTCATGGCATATCCATGCGCCTTGCGCGGGCGCGTTTCAAGGGTTTGGCGTCACGCCAAGCAAGCGCACATCGGCCAGCCGCCCGGCGACAGCCGCAGCAGCC
>JBGSKN010000248.1:0-3651 GCA_041741215.1 Erythrobacter sp.
GATCGCTGGTATTTCTACCGCTTCGTTGCGCCGGGCGGTGCGATTTCGCCGGTGGGCCGCACGCGCACCTTGCCGCAGGGGCCAAGCGCCGGGTTCCGGCTCGCGGTGTTTTCCTGCTCGAATTACGGGTTCGGCTGGTTCAACGCCTATGGTCACGCGGCTGAAGCCAATGACGCTGATCTTGCGGTGCATCTGGGCGATTATATCTACGAATATGGTGCGGGCACCTATCCTGATCCCAATCAGGCCGATCCATCGCGGGTGCTGGCCCCGGCAACCGAGATCATCAGCCTGACCGATTACCGCCTCCGCTATGCCACCTACCGCGCCGATCCCGATTGCCAGCGGCTGCATCAGGTGTTGCCGATGATCGCGGTGTGGGACGATCATGAAAGCGCCAATGATTCGTGGGAAAACGGCGCGCAGAACCATCAGCCAGGCACCGAAGGCGAATGGGCGGCGCGCAAGGCGGCGGCCAAGCAGGCCTACCGCGAATGGATGCCGGTGTCCGATGCTGCCTATGCCAGCTATCAGGTCGGCGATCTGGCGACGTTGTTCCGGCTCGACACCCGGTTGGAGGGGCGCAATCAGCAGCTTGATCTGGGCAAGGTGCTGGAAGGGCAGACCGATCCGCAAGCTGCGCTGGCCGCGCTGGAAACCTTTCGCGATGGCGCCTGGGCCGACCCTGCGCGCGAACTGCTGGGGCAGGCGCAGGAAGCGTGGCTGGCAAAGGGGCTGTCTGCCTCCACCGCCAGCGGCACCGCATGGCAGGTGCTGGTGCAGCAGGTGCTGATCGGCAACCTCAAAAGCCCCGCCTCGCTCGCCGGTCAATTGGGTGACGGGTTGCCCGATTACATCCGCCAGCGGCTGGCCGCAGCGACGATGGCGAGCAAGGTCGGTCTGCCGTCCAACATGGATGCATGGGACGGCTATCCCGCCGCGCGCGAACGGGTGTTCAAGGCGGCGCTGGCCGCCGATGCCAACCTCATCGTGCTAGCGGGCGATACCCACAATGGCTGGGCGTTCGACCTTGGGCACGAAGGCGCAAAGGTCGGCGTGGAGCTGGGCGTGTGCTCGGTCAGCTCGCCGGGGTTTGAAAGCTACCTGTCGTTCATCCCGCCGGAAACCCTGGCGGGTGCGCTGGTTGCCGAGAACGAGCAGCTCAAATGGGCCGACACGGCGCAGCGCGGCTATATGGTGATCGACCTCACCCCCACCCGCGCCGTGACCGAATACCGCTTCACCGGCGGAGCAAGGCAGCGCTCGACGCAGCTTGCCGGGACAAAGCGGATCGTGACCCAGAAGGGTTCGGGGATGCTGTCGGTTTAATCGGCCCCCCGTTCAAGCACCGCCCACAGCGCTTTTTGAAACGTCTCGGGCTGGTCAAGCATGATAAAATGCGCAGCTTGGGCGACAGTTGACACCGTTACCTTTGGCGTCCCCGCAAATTGCCCTTCAAAGAAGCCCTGCACTTGCGCCTCGGTAAAGGGCATGCCCTGATGCCATGCCGCGAGCACCAATACCGGTGCGGTCACCTGGCCCAGTTTCGGGCGCATGTCGATGACAACATCCTCATAAGCTACCTGCGCCACCACGCGTGCGTCAGCCGCCGCAGACCAGGAGCGCATCCGGGCAAGGCTTTCTGGTTTCAGAGCCAGACTTGCGATGCTCGCATCAATCGCCGCAGGATCGGTCGGCTTGCCAAAATCAGCGGCGATGTTGTCGCGCATCTTTGCCGCAACGCTCGCGATTGTCTCCGGATCGGCGCCTGCCAGCCCCGGGATCAGCACGGCGAAACTCGGCAAGCTGTCGACCATCACGAGCCGAGTGACCAAGTGCGGGTCTTGCTGCGCGATCATCAGCCCGGCAAGTCCGCCCATCGAATGGCCGACAATCAGTGGCGGCTTGCGACCTTTGTTGACGATTTCGTCGTCGATATAGTCGGCCAGTTCGCGCACGAATAGATCGAGCACCGGACCACTGGCATTGATGCCTGCATCATCCCCAAAGCCGCGCAGCTGGACGCTATGCACCGTGAAACAACCGGCAAACGCATCGACCGTTTCGTTCCACACATCACGCGGCGTGCCGAGGCCGGGGATCAGGATCAGATCAGGCCCCTTGCCTTCGGCCACGACGGTAAGGCGCTTGCCCTCTACCTTGGTTGCATCGCGCGGCTGGTCCGTCACGGAGCAGTTTTCGGCGGCCCCCGCCGGGGTGGCGGTGGCCAAGGCGAGTATCGCAAGCGAAACAATCAATTTCATGATCAGCTATCCCTCAAAAAAATGGTTTCAATCGGCAGGCCGAAAAGATCAGCAATCGTAAAAGCAAGCGGAAGCGAGGGGTCGTAGCGCCCGGTTTCAATCGCATTCACGCTCTGGCGGCTGACCCCCAGCCGGTCGGCCAGGTCCTGCTGCGACCAGTCCCGCTCAGCGCGCAACACCTTGAGGCGGTTCTTCACGCGCAAGAACCCCCGTCGCCTAGCGTCAGCTTGTTGATAAGCTGGCCCAGCGCGAGGCCGAAGCACCAGATCGGGAACACGTAAAACACCGGCAGGCGCGGGATCGCCGCGAAAAGTTCGACCAGGCCCCAGCCGCCGCAGATCGACAGCGTGATGGCCGATGCCCAGAGCATCTTGCGAACCTCCAGCATCCGCATGTATTCGTCCTCCATCTCCACCAGCAGACGGCCCATGTTCCAGATCCAGCCGAGTACGACGAGACCGGGAAGCAGGGCGAAGGCGATCACCATAGGGGTGGGCGCGGCGTTGTCAGGAATGAACAACGAGGCCAGCAGCACCAACCCGATATAGAGCGCCGACAGCGCGAGGTGGATGCGGATGTAGCGCCGCGTGGCCGGAGTGCGGAAGATCATGCCCGTCGCTCCGCACGAAGCAGGCGACAGGATTGCTGGCCCGACAGAACGAACGGCACCACGGCCAGGGGCGCGTACTGCGCGACCTGTTCTGGGATGATGTCGAACACCGCCAGCACCGCAATCGCGATCAGAACGCCGCCGAGCAGCAAGGCCTTATGATATTGGTTCATATCAAATCTCCTTTTCAATATGTAAAGCTCCCTTTGCATTTGGCACAGAGCATGTCAAGCAACTTTTGCATTTAGGAAAGGTCGCTTCCCTGATCTCCCTGCCGTTTTCCGCAGCCTGTGGGGTAATGACACGGTAAGACCGGCCTGCTATCTCCGCCCGCATGGCGCATCTGCTGACCACCACTGCCACCACCACCCGGACTATCCGGGGGCGGGGGGCTGTGCGTTAAGCGCATTGCCCGCCGCCCGGTTCGGGGCGGCGCGGTGTTCTGTCCCAACCGGTTTTCGTTCAACACCGCTCTTTCGGTGCGTAGCCCTTTGTCCTAAGGCGCGCCAAACCAGACGGAATTGCGAACAATGACCGAACTGCTCAAGATCAGCCTGCCCGATGGATCGGTGCGCGAAGTGCCTCGCGGCTCGACCCCCGCCGATATCGCCGCCGCGATTGGCCCCGGCCTTGCCAAGGCGGCGCTCGCCGCGCGGGTTGACGGAGAACTGCGCGATCTCAACCAGCCGTTTGACGGCGACGCGGCGCTCGCGCTCGTCACCGCCCGCGATGAAGCCGATGCGCTCGAACTCGCGCGCCACGATTATGCCCACGTGC
>JBGSKN010000249.1:0-3878 GCA_041741215.1 Erythrobacter sp.
GAAAGGCGCAGTTCATCGGCGAGGTCTTCGGCGGCGTGATCCAGATCAGCGAAGTGGTTCTGCCAGCGCTCGATCGCGCGGCGGGTGGCGGCAGCAGCATCCTCAACCGCGATCCGCTCCCTGCTGCCGCTTCCCCCTGCATCATAAAGCCGGGCAAAGGCGGCGGCGATCTGCGGGGCGGCGGAGAGCAGTTCCTGCACTTCCTCCCGGTCAATTCCCAGATCGGCGAAGCGTTTGTCGGCCATGCGGCGCACCAACCCGTCAAGCCCGCCGATCGCATCGTCCTCGCGTAACGAGCGTGGATCGAAATCGAAGCGTTCGATCACCTGCACCAGCACCCTGGCCGATAATGGCCGCTGGTTGCGCTCGATGAGGTTGAGGTACGAGGGCGAAATGCCCAGCACGGTCGCCATTGCGGCCTGGGTCAGGCCTTCGCGCTTGCGCAAGCGGCGCAGCGCCGGGCCGGCGAGGAGATTGGTGTCAGCCATTCCACTTTGTAAATTACTTTACCGATTGACACAAGATTGCTGGCAAATGTCGCCATAGCGACACGATTTCCTGTAAGTTTCTCTGTCATGTTGCGCTGCACCACGCCAAACGGCGGTCAGCCGCTGGCGCGAGTGCCTTGTGGGCCCGCCACTCCCCAGGACGGACAGGAGACGCCCATGACGTATCAGAGCACCATCACACGGATGCGCGAAGTTGTATCAGCGGGCGGACCGAGCTGGGCCGCGATTGATCCCGAAAGCGCCGCGCGCATGGTCATCCAGAACCGCTTCACCACCGGGCTCGACATTGCCAAGTACACCGCCAACATCATGCGCGCCGATATGGCCGCCTATGATGCTGACCCCGCGCATTACACCCAGTCGCTCGGCTGCTGGCACGGCTTCATCGCGCAGCAGAAGCTGATCGCGATCAAGAAGCATTTCGGCACCACCAAGCAGCGTTATCTGTACCTCTCGGGCTGGATGGTCGCCGCGCTGCGTAGCGAATTCGGCCCGCTGCCCGATCAGTCGATGCACGAGAAGACCTCGGTGCCCGCGCTGATCGCCGAGCTCTACACCTTCCTCAAGCAGGCCGACGCGCGCGAACTTGGCATGATGTTCCGCGCGCTCGACGCCGCCCGCGCTGCGGGTGACGCGGTCGAAGCCAAGCGGCTTGAAAATGCGATCGACAATTACGAAACCCACGTGGTGCCGATCATCGCCGATATCGATGCAGGCTTTGGCAATGCCGAGGCGACCTACCTGCTTGCCAAGAAAATGATCGAGGCGGGCGCCTGCGCGCTGCAGATCGAAAACCAGGTGTCCGACGAAAAGCAGTGCGGCCACCAGGACGGCAAGGTCACTGTGCCGCACGAGGATTTCCTCCAGAAGATCCGCGCTTGCCGCATGGCGTTCCTCGAAATGGGCTTGGACGACGGCATCATCGTCGCGCGCACCGATTCGCTCGGCGCTGGCCTGACCAAGCAGATTGCGTTCTCGAAGGAGCCTGGCGATCTGGGTGATCAGTACAACGCCTTCCTCGATTGCGACGAGGTTGATCCGGCCAGCATCGCCAATGGTCAGGTATTCATCAGCCGCAATGGCAACCTGCTCGCGCCCAAGCGCCTGCCGTCGAACCTTTACCAGTTCCGCCCTGGCACGGGCGTGGACCGGGTTGTGCTCGACTGCATTACTTCTTTGCAAAACGGTGCCGACCTGCTGTGGATCGAAACCGAAAAGCCGCACGTCGAACAGATCGCCGAAATGGTCGACCGCATCCGCGAAGTCGTGCCGAACGCGAAGCTCGTCTATAACAACTCGCCCAGCTTCAACTGGACGCTGAGCTTCCGCCAGCAGGTTTTCGATGCGTGGGCCGCAGCAGGCAAGGACGTTTCGGCCTATGACCGCGCCAGGCTGATGAGCGTGGACTATGACGGCACGGATCTTGCCGCCGAAGCCGATGAGAAGATCCGCACCTTCCAGCGCGACGCGGCTGCGCGGGCGGGCATCTTCCACCACCTCATCACCCTGCCGACCTACCACACCGCGGCGCTCAGCACCGATAACCTCGCCCGCGAATATTTCGGCGATCAGGCGATGCTGGGCTACGTCAAGAACGTACAGCGCGAGGAAATCCGTCAGGGTATCGCCTGTGTGAAGCACCAGAACATGTCGGGCAGCGACATCGGCGATGACCACAAGGAATATTTCGCCGGTGAAGCGGCCCTGAAAGCTGGCGGCGCGCACAACACGATGAACCAGTTCGAGGCGGCCTGAATGGAGAAAAACCCGGCAAGGCTGGCATAATCCAGCCTTCCGGGATGCCATCGAGCCGCCTGGAGCAAGGGGGCACAACCCCTAGGGAGAGTTAAAATGACCGACATCGATACCCCCAAGACCGAACCCGCCCGCGCCCGCGCGCTGCTATCGACCGCCGATATGAAGCTGCTGCGCCGCGCGCTGGAAAGCCACGCCCGCGCAACCGAGGACCGCGAGGAGCTGGCGAAGATCAACGCCCTGCACCACCGGCTTGGCACCTACGTGCCCGCTTCGGAATAATCGCGTTGCACAATTCTCCTGGGGAGGAGAAACGGCCGCCGGAATGCCCCGCAAGGGCGCGCTCCGGCGGCCGAATTTTTTGAGGGCCTAACCGCCCGCCCTGGCCATCAGATCGAGCGTGGTTGCGGTCAGTGCTTCTGTTGCAGTGGCGATCACCACCGGGGCATCCGGTGCCCAGAACGGCGAATGGAGCGAGGGGAGCTCAATCTCGCCTCTTTCCGATTTTGCCCATTCGCTCGCCCGCACTCCGCCGACCCAGAAGATCAGCGATTGCACATTATCCGGGTCTGCGCGGCGGAACTGGCTGAAATCCTCGCCCCCCATCACGCTCGGCGTTTCAAACACGCGGCCTTCGAACCGGGTTTTCAGGCCTGCCATGACCTGTTCGGTGAATTCGGGATTGTTATAGGTCGCCGGGGTATAGGGGTCTGAAACGGTGATCTTGGGCAGTTTGTCTTCGGGCCCTGATACTGCTTGTGCCCGGCGCGGCTCCCACCAACCCCGGTGGTGTCAACGAAACGCTCGCGGAAACCCTCTGGGAAATAAAGCGTCGCTGTGTCCTGCGCGCGTTCAAGATCGTGCTCGTAGTGAACGCGCGTGCGATTAAACGTCTCTGCCCGCGTTGTGCACCAGAACTGCCAGCGCGCGCAGGTGTCCGTGAAGGTCGCCTGCATCCGGTCACGCAGGTCGTGGAAGTGCAGCCAGTAGCGGGCGTGCAGTTGCGCCACATCTGCGGGCCAGCGATCTTTATCAGTGGCTCCCGTTGGCCCCTGTAATCCTTCAAGGGCGTTGGCGAGCATCGCCATACGGCCCGCCTGCCTTCCCGCAAGCTCAACGTCGCTGACGCCGCTGCTTGTGGCGGCAAGATCGGCGCGCACACGCCGCGGGTCGGGAAAGCTGCGCAAATAATCGGTGCGTGGCTGCGCACCGATAGTGCGGTTGGCTCGGCGCTCTGCCTCCTGCCGAATGGCGCGGCCTTGCCCTGTTCGGTCTGCTTGCGCGTAGCTCTCGGAAAGCCGCTGCCGACTGAGTGTAAGCTTGTCGGCGGCAAAATCGTCAGGCACGTCTGCGCGGGCGCGCTCGCGCTCGATCAGCGCGATGTCCGTCAGCGCATAGGTGATCCCACGGGTGATCTGGGCACGGTCTTGGGCGTGGCTGGCAACAGGCCAGGCAACGCAGAAAGCGATGAAAAGCCAAAGACGAACGATGCGATTCAAGCAGTTCCTAACGCACAAGATTCAGGCTCTCTTTTCAGCGTCATTTTTGTGTTTGTTCAAGACTTTCTGATGCGGGTGCCAAGGTGCGGCACATTTTCTCCCTGTGCCGACGCCA
>JBGSKN010000250.1:0-14747 GCA_041741215.1 Erythrobacter sp.
GACAAATCCTTGTCCCCCAGCGCCAGGATCGCTGCGGCCAGCAGCCCGGCGTTCTTCGCGCCTGCCTCACCAATCGCCAACGTGCCGACCGGCACCCCGCCCGGCATCTGCACGATCGACAGCAGGCTATCCATGCCCGACAGCGCGCGCGATTGCACCGGCACGCCCAGCACCGGCAGATGGGTCATGCTGGCGATCATGCCGGGCAGATGCGCCGCGCCGCCCGCGCCCGCAATGATGACATCGAAACCTTCGCCCTCTGCGCCTTTGGCAAAGGCGGCCATCCGGTCGGGCGTGCGGTGTGCCGAGATGATCCGCGCTTCGTGCGGCACTTCAAGTTCATCGAGCACATCGGCGGCGCATTTCATGGTCGGCCAGTCAGACTGGCTGCCCATCACGATTGCGACACGTCCCCCGGTGCTGTCCATCATGCGTCCTGCAGATAATACCGTTCACCCGGCACCATGTTGGCATCAAAGTCATAGATGATCGGCTGGCCGGTGGGAATCTCCAGCCCGGTGATGTCCGCGTCCGAGATGTTAGACAGATGTTTGACCAGCGCGCGCAGCGAATTGCCGTGGGCGGCGATGATCACCACCTCGCCGCTGGCAAGCACGGGCAGGATCGCGCTTTGCCAATAGGGCAGCACGCGTTCGATCGTCAGCTTCAGGCTTTCGGTGCGCGGAATGGCGATCCCGGCATAGCGCGGGTCCGAGGCGAGATCGAAGGCGCTCCCCGGTTCGAGTTCGGGCGGCGGCACATCGAAACTGCGGCGCCAGATATGCACCTGTTCCTCGCCGTGCCTCGCGCGCGTTTCCTGCTTGTCCAGCCCGGTCAGCCCGCCATAGTGGCGTTCATTCAGCCGCCAGTCCTTGATTTCGGGGATCCACAACCGCCCGGCTTGTTCCAGCGCCAGATGCAAGGTGCGGATCGCGCGGGTCTGGACCGAGGTGAAGGCACGGGTCGGCAGCACGCCCTTGTCTTTCAGCAGCGCGCCTGCGGCCCCGGCCTCGGCCACGCCCTGATCGGTCAGATCGACGTCCCACCAGCCGGTGAAGCGGTTTTCGAGGTTCCATTGGCTTTGGCCGTGGCGGACAAGGATGAGCTTGGGCATGATGGCTTTCGTCTCGGCGGTGGAGCGGCTTGCGTTAGCTTTCGCGCGCGGGATTGGGAAGGGGCTGCGTCGGCGAATCGCTGATCGCGCCCGCCGCCGCGCGCGCCTGCGCTTTGCGGCGGCGAAGATTTTCGCGCAGCTTGGCCGCGAGCCGTTCTTCGCGGGACAGGTTTTTCGCGCGGTCTTCACTCATGCGAAACCCCTTGGCGTTATGTGGTGGCAGCTTCAACCCCCGCGCAACAAACGCGCTTATATAGCGAAGCGGTAGCGCAACACGCGCGCTCATATAGCGAAGCGGTAGCGCAACAAGAGCGTTGACATTACCCGGCGTCGCGACAATAGCGCGCGCCCATACCGGCGCTGCTGTAGCTCAGTGGTAGAGCGCACCCTTGGTAAGGGTGAGGTCGGGAGTTCAATCCTCCCCAGCAGCACCATCTATCCCTAGAATAACAGGGCAACATTCCGAAAAACATGGCTTGCGCGCCGACGACTGTTACATTGGTAACAGGAGCGGGCTATGCCTGCACACCGCCGCCCGGATCGATCGGCATCTGTTCCACCGCGCCATCCGGGGCGATCCGCACGGCCGTGTTTGGTGCAACGGCGCTCCATGCGTCCGTTTCTTCATCGAAGGGTTCGGAGGCGAGGACTGTGCCTCTTTCGACCTGGCGGTAATAGAGCGTGGGCGGGTGATTATCGCTGGCCCAGCGAAAGCCCCATAATGCCTCACCGTCGCTCAGCGCGGCGGCGAACCTGACCCGTTCGGGCCGGTCACAGGCCGATGTGATCGCCACCACTTCGGACAAGGTGCGAATGATCGCGGCGCGAGGGTCTGCGGGCAGTCCGCGCGACAGGGCCATGTGAAACATCGCCTCGCTGTCGGTTGTGCCGTGGATGTTTTCATACAGGTCTTCATCGATCAACGCTTCGACCCGCGCCCGCAGCTTGCGGTAATTGCTGACCATGCCGTTGTGCATGAACAGCAGGTTGCCATGCGCGAAGGGATGGCAATTGGTATAGGATACGCCGCCCGAGGTGGCCGATCGCACATGCGCCATGAACAATCGGGAACGGATCTGGCCGAGCAATCCCAGCAGGTTCGGATCCGACCAGGCCGGCAGGATGCTGCGATAAATGCCGGGGCTTGCGCGTTCGCCATACCAGCCGAGCCCGCAGCCATCGGCGTTCACATCGGTCTTTGCCTCACGCGCGGCCATCGATTGCGACACCAGTGAATGCGTCTGCCCGGACATCACATCATCAAGCAGGATCGATTCACCGATAAACGCAAGAAAGCGGCACAAGCTGAAAATACCTCCATAACGGCGGCCATAACGGCGGCCACAGGCCAAAATACGACGCACAGAAGAACCGGGGAAACCTGATTTGTGAAGCGAAATTTCTAGACTTCTGGCATCTAACGCGTATCACTTGCAAGATATAGCGAATTATTGCAACATTTCAGCAAGAGAATCCGGTGCTCGACGAACGCAATCTTGCCATTCTTGCCCTGCTGCAAACCGATGCCGATACCCCGGTCGGTGAGATTGCGGGCAAGGTGAACATGTCGATTTCGGCCTGTTCCCGGCGGATTGCGCAGTTGCGGGCGGATGGCTTCATCAAGGCCAATGTCGCCATTCTGGATCGCAAGTTGCTGGGCGTGCCGATGACGGTGTTCGTGCTGGTCAAGGCCGGCCGCCACGCCGAAGAATGGATCGAGCGGTTCAAAAACCTGATCGCGACAATCCCCGAAGTGCAGGAAGCGCACCGGCTGGCGGGCTCGTTCGATTACATCATGAAACTGGCCTTGCCGGATATTGATGCCTATGATTCTGTCTACAAGCGCCTCGTCCGCACGATCGAACCGCTCGAAATTTCGGGCCACGTTGCGATGGAAACGCTTAAAGAGGGGGCGATTTTGCCGCTGACCTACGCCGCTGACAACAGGGCCTAGGGCAGGGACAACAAGGGGCGGCCAGTTGCTGGCCGGGATTTTTCTGAAGCGGTCATCTGCGGTGATCGTGTGATTAATGGGGTGAACATGAAAAAGCTGACAGGTGTTTCGATGAGCGCGCTGGCCCTTGCCTGCCTTGCGCAACCGGCAATGGCGCAAGATGCGAGCGCAAGCGGCGAACAGGCCGCCGCTGAGGAATCCACCAATATCATCATGGTGACAGGATCGCGCATCGGGCGCGAACGGCAATCGGCTTCGGTGCCGATTGTCAGCGTGCAGGCGCAGGATTTGCAACTGGCCGGAACGATCAATTCCGAAGACCTGCTCAACACCCTGCCGCAGTTTGTGCCGGCCACCACGTCGGCATCGAACTCGCTGGCGAGCGCCACCGGAACCGGGGCGGCCACGCTTGATCTGCGCGGGCTGGGTGCCAGCCGCAATCTGGTGCTGGTCAATGGCCGGCGCTACGTCTTTTTCGATGCCACCCAGGTCACCAACATCAATGCGATCCCGGCGGCGCTGATCGAGCGGGTCGAGGTGGTCACCGGCGGGGCTTCGGCGGTGTATGGTTCGGATGCGATTGCCGGGGTGGTCAATTACATCCTTCGCGACGATTTCGAAGGGTTCGAAGCGCGCGGGCAATACAATATCGACAGCAGGGGTGACGGCGGCATTGTTGATGTGACGCTGACCGCTGGCACCAATTTTGGCGGTGATCGCGGCAATATCACGGTTTCGGCCAATTATGCCGACCGCAAGGCGATCGGCACCGAAGACCGCGCCTTTTCAAGCCAGGTTCTGGCCGATGTGACGGTGAACGGCGCAAGGCAGTTGGGCCCCGGCGGTTCCAGTTTTGTGCCCAATGGGCGCTTTACCGGCCTGCCAACTTCGGCTGGTGCGATCGGGGCGATACCGGGTCTGGCGGCGGCCTATGCCGCAGCGGGCCTTACCGGGATCGGTGCCAATGGTTTCATCCCTGATGACAGCGGCCTGAATGTCCGCCCCTATGTCGGCCCGAATGCGGCTGGCGCGAATGACGCCTTTGACTTCCTGGTCGATAACTTCCTGCGCTTCCCGCAGGAACGCTGGGGCCTTACCACTATCGGCCATTATGACCTGACCGACAACGTCACCGCGTTTTTTGAAGGCGCCTTTACCAACAACAAGACCACGCTGGGCTTTGCATCGAGCTTTGTCAGCGCGACTTTGCCGGTCGAGGTGAGCAATCCGTTCCTTGGCGCTCCATTGCAGAATGTGCTGCAGATCATCGACCAGAACGAGACCGGGGCGGCGGCCAATGACGGGCTGGTAAACCTGGGCTTCAACCGCCGGTTGAGCGAAGTGGGGCCGCGCCGCAACTTCGATGACCGCGATGCCTGGCGCGTGCTGGTGGGCCTGCGCGGCGACATCGCAGGCGGCGAAAACGTGCTCAGCGATCTGAACTGGGAAACCTATTATTCCTATGCCCGGTCAAAGAACACGCAATTGCAGGTGGGCAATGTCTCGCTGTCGAAATTCCGCCAAGGCATTCTGTCCGGCCCCGGCGGGGCGGCCCCGGTGGTCAATCCGTTCGGGCCGAACATCTCGCAGGCGGGGGTTGATTTCATCTCGGTCAATTCGACCAATATCGACATCACCGATCTGCACGTGGCCGCAGCGGTTCTCAGCGGCAATCTGTTCAGCCTGCCCGCTGGCCCGGTCGGCTTTTCGGTGGGCAGTGAATACCGTTCAAGCTCGGTTGATTTCCGCCCCGATGCCCTGCTGGCATCAGGCGATATTGCCGGGTTCAACCCGATCACTGCCACCAAAGGCAGCATTGATGTGTGGGAATTGTTCGGCGAAGTTCGTGTGCCCTTGCTGACCGATGTCGCCTTTGCCCGCGAACTGGCGGTCAATGCGGCGTTTCGTTACTCCGATTATGATCTGGAACAGGTCGGCGGGGTGTGGACCTATCAGGGCGGGATTGATTGGCAGGTGTCATCGGATCTTGCCTTTGGCGGGCAGTATCAGCGCGCCATTCGCGCGCCCAATGTGGGTGAGGCGTTTGGCGGCACCCGCACCTTCCCGGTGGCGGCGACCGATCCTTGCGCACTGGCCAGTGCTGCAACCAATACCGCCGTGCGCGATCTGTGCATCGGCACCGGGGTTCCGGCAGCACTGGTGGGCAATCCCGCGGTGCAGCCCAACCTCCAGATCCCCGGCGTGCTGGGCGGCAACCCCAATCTCAACGAGGAAAAGTCGGACACCTATACTGCGGGCCTGATCCTGACCCCGTCATTCGTGCCGAACCTGCGCCTGTCGGTGGATTATTACTCGATCAAACTGACCGGCGCGATTGCTCCGCTGGCGGGCGGCGTGAACAGCATTCTGGACCTGTGCTTCAACCAGATCCGGGATCTGGACAGCGTGGCGTGCCAGGCGGTGACGCGCAACCCGGCAAACGGTACGATCGACACCGCTTTTCCGGTCACTGCGCTCAACCAGAATATCGGCCGGATCGAGACTTCGGGCATCGACGTGCAGGTCAATTACCGCATCCCGACCGGCGGCGGCAGCCGGCTGGATCTGAGCTTTGCCGGAAGCTGGGTTGATGAATTCACCGTCACCCCGATCGAGGATCTGCCGGCCAACCGCAATTTCTGCCTTGGCCTGTTCGGGCCAACCTGCGGTGAGCCGAAGTTCAAGTTCAAGACCACCAGCCGCGCGACGTGGTCGACAGATCGCCTGTCGCTCAGCGTGCGTCATCGCTGGATCGATGCGGTCACGCTGGAAGACCTCGAACTCGCCAACCGGCGGGGCGGGACTTCGCCTGCACCCTCAACCGTGGCGGTGCCGCGGATCAAGGCGCACAATTATATCGACCTTTCGTTCACCTATGACATGAACGATGCGATCAACCTGTGGGGCGGGATCAACAATGTGTTCGATCAAGGCCCGCCGCTGCTGGGCACCCGTCAGGAACGCAACAACACCTGGCCCGACACCTATGATTCGATCGGGACAGAATTCTTCGTTGGCGTTTCAGCCAAGTTCTGATCGCCGTAGCTTTTGACTCTGATCGACCGGCAGGACTGACGCTAATGTTAAACAGACGCCAGTTTGTCGGTCGATCCGCCAGTGTCGCGGCGCTGGCCGGATTGGGCCTGTCGTGCACCAGAGTCGATACGCGCAACACCTTGCGGATCGTGCCCTATGCCGATCTGCAGGCGCTCGATCCGATCGTCACCACCATTGGCATCGTTCAACGCCATGCGATGATGGTCTATGATTTCCTGTTCGCCCGCGATGCTGGTGGCGCAATCCGCCCGCAGATGGTCGAAAGCTGGGATCGCAGCGCCGATGGGCTGACGTGGACGTTTCGCCTGCGCGAAGGGTTGTTTTTCCATGACGGCGCGCCGGTGACTGCCGATGATGTGATCGCATCGCTGCGGCGCTGGAGCGCGCGTGATGCCTATGGCAGGCAGATTTTCGCGGTTACGTCGCGCATTTCCAGCGCCGATAGCCGCACGGTTCGCTGGCAGCTTGACCGGCCTTACGGGTTGATGCTGCAGGCCCTGTCCAAGACCGGCGGGCCGGTGCCGGCGATCATGCCGCGGCGGCTGGCCGAAACCAGCGTGACAGCGCCGATCCGCGACACCACCGGGTCCGGCCCGTTCCGGTTTGTCGATGCCGAATGGATACCGGGCGGCGTGGCGGTCTATGCCCGCAACGACCAATATATTGCGCGCGATGAACCCGCCAGCGGCGCGGCGGGCGGCAAACGGGTGCTGGTTGACCGGGTCGAATGGCACAATATCCGCGATCCGCAGTCCGCCGTGCTGGCGCTGGCCGCGGGCGAAGTGGACTACGTCGAAAATCCGACGGCCGAGTTCCTGCCGATGCTGCGCGGCGAGGATGTCACCATCGTGCGCAACGATCCGCTGGGCACGCAGGGCATGCTGCGGATGAACCACCTGCACCCGCCGTTTGACAATCCGCTGGCCCGGCAGGCGCTGCTCTACCTGATCGATCAGCGGCGCTATCTCCAGGCGATGTTCGGCAACCCCGACATGACGCAGGCCTGCAACCAGTTTTTCGTGTGCGGTTCGCAGCTTGGCAGCGTGGCGGGCATCCCCGAAGGGTTCGCGCCAGACCGGCAAAAGGCGCGGCAATTGCTGGCCCGGTCGGGCTATGATGGCCGCCCGCTGGTGATCCTGCACCCCACCGATATCCAGTTCATGAACCTGGCCACGCTGGTGCTGGCCGATGATCTGCGTTCAATCGGGGCGAAGGTCGATTTGCAGGCGATGGATTTCGGCGCGATGGCGTCACGCCGCGCCAATCGCGCGGCGCCTGAAGCAGGCGGCTGGCATATCGGGCTGACCTATTGGCCGGGGGTCGATGTATCCGACCCGGTTGCCAATTCTCCGATGCAGGCCACGTGCGATGCGGCCTGGCCGGGCTGGCCGTGCGATCCGGCGCATCAGGCCTTGATCGACCTTTATGCCTATGCCCAGTCCGATGCCGAACGCCGCGCGCTGGCCGACCGGATTCAGGCCAGCGCATACCGCTTGCTGCCCTATGTCCCGATCGGTTTGTGGTACAATCCCATCGCCTATCGCAACAACCTGAAGGGCGTGCTGAGCGTGCCGGGCAGCAGCGTGTTCTGGAATATCGCCAAAGCGCCCGCCAGCCCGGCGTGACTTATACCAAAGCGCGATGAGCCTGACTCATCGCGCTTTGGTTAAGCCCGTGCGGCGTTTGAGCAATTCCAGCGCGTGATGCGTCAGCATCTTAGCGCGCTGGTATTACGCAGGCGATTACAGCGGGAAATGACACGCGGCAATATGCCCCCCGCCCGCGTCCACTGGCGGCGGAACGGTGGCGGCGCACACGCCTTGCGCAAACGGGCAACGGGTGTGGAACCGGCAGCCGGATGGCGGATTGCTGGGGCTGGGCAGATCGCCGGTCAGGATGATCCGTTCGGCCGCGGCGCGCCTGGCCGGATCAAGGATCGGCGCGGCTGACAGCAAGGCAGCAGTATAGGGGTGGCGCGGGCGCGCAAAAACCGCGTCGCGCGGGCCGGTTTCGACGATCTCGCCCAGATACATCACCGCCACCCGCGTGCTGATATGGCGAACCACGGCCAGATCATGGGCGATGAACAGATAGGACAGGCGGAATTCGTCCTGCAGATCCATCAGAAGATTGACCACCTGCGCCTGAATCGACACATCCAGCGCCGACACAGGCTCGTCCAGAATGATCAGATCGGGGCGCGGCCCGATCGCGCGGGCAATGCCGATACGCTGACGCTGACCGCCGGAAAACTCATGCGGAAAGCGGTCAATCTGATCGCGTCGCAGGCCGACCCGTTCGAACAGCCGCGCCACTTCTTCGCGCAGCGCGCCCCCGCGCAGATCGGTGAAATTGCGCAGGGGTTCGGCCACGGCCTCGCCCACGGTGCGGCGCGGGTTGAGCGAGGCGAACGGATCCTGAAACACCACCTGCAGCCTCCGCCGCAGCGGCCTGAGACGCTGTTCGGGCAGTTGCGAGATATCCTCGCCGTCCAGCCGGATGGTGCCGCCATCGGGCTGTTCCAGCCGCAGGATACAGCGCCCGACGGTCGATTTGCCGCAGCCGCTTTCGCCCACCAGCCCCAGCGTTTCGTTGGCGGCAATCGTCAGGCTGACCCCGCTGACCGCCTGCACCGCCCCGGCGGGTCTGCCGCGCACCCGGTCGATCAGGCTGCGCGGGTGGGCAAAGCGTTTGACCAGCCCGGCCACCTCCAGCAACGCGGTCATGCCGCATCCCCTTCCAGCTGATCATGTTTCCAGCACGCGCTGAGCCGATCAGCCCCAACCCCGGTCAGCGGCGGACGCTGCGTGCGGCAATGATCATCGGCCAGCGGGCACCTTGCGGCGAACCCGCAGCCCGGCAGGCTGCCGGCATTGTGCGGCACCGCGCCGGGGATTTCGACCAGCCGGGGGTGGGCATCATCGCTGATCGCGCTGTCGAGATGCGGCATCGATCCCAGCAACCCGCGGGTATAGGGATGGCGCGGATTGCGGATCAGGGCATCGACCTGGCCTTCTTCGACCTTGCGCCCGCCATAGAGCACGATCACCCGATCGGCATTTTCCGCCACCACCCCCAGATCATGCGTGATCAGCAGGATCGCCATGCCCAGCCGTTCGCGCAGATCGCGCAGCAGGGCGAGGATTTGCGCCTGAATGGTCACGTCGAGCGCGGTGGTCGGTTCATCCGCGATCAGCACGCGCGGCCCGCATGACAGCGCCATCGCGATCATCACCCGCTGCCGCATCCCGCCCGAAAGCTGGTGGGGATATTGATCGATCCGCATATCGGCCTGCGGGATCCGCACCAGTTCCAGCACTTCGATGATGCGCGCGCGCACGGCTTCGTCGCTGCCGCCCTGGTGCAGGCGGATGGCCTCACCAATCTGCTGGCCGATGGTCAGCACCGGGTTGAGCGAGCTCATCGGGTCCTGAAAGATCATCGCCAGATCCTTGCCCCGTACCTGGCGCAAGGCGCGATCATCAAGCGAGGCAAGGTCGATCCCGTCCAGCCGGATCGTGCCCGATACGATCTTGCCGGGGGGATCGGGGATCAACCGCAGCGCAGCGAGCGAGGTGACGCTTTTGCCCGATCCGGATTCGCCCACCAGCGCCAGAATCTCGCCTTCATGAAGGGTAAGGCTGACATCATCCACCGCGCGCGTGGCCCCGTCGCGCCCGCGAAACTCGACCGCCAGATGGTCAATCACCAGCAAGGGCTGCCGCGCGCTCATCGCTGCCCCGTGAACCGCGGATCAAACGCATCGCGCAGCCCGTCACCCAGAATATTGACCGACAGCACCATCACCGACAGCACCAGACTGGGAAACAGCACGATATGCGGGGCCAGCTGAAACACGGTGCGCCCTTCGGAAATGATGTTCCCCCAGCTTGGCGTTTCAGGCGGAACGCCCGCCCCAATAAAGCTCAGCACCGCCTCGGTCATCACCGCTGCAGCGAACACGTAACTGGCCTGCACCAGCAGCGGGGCCAGCAGGTTGGGCACGATATGCCGATACAGGATCACCGGCACCGATGTGCCCGCAGTGGTGGCCGCTTCGATGAACAATTGCCCGCGCAGTGCGATCACCTGCCCGCGCACCAGTCGCGTCACACGCGGGACTTCGGCAATGGTGATGGCAATCACGATGCTGCGGATGCTCGGCCCCGAAATCGCCACCAGCGCGATGGCCAGCAGGATCGACGGGATCGCCATCAGCCCATCCATCACCCGCATCAATATGCCATCGACCCAGCGGATGAAGCCTGCCAGCAGGCCCAGCACCAGCCCGCAAAAGATCGAGGTCAGCGCCACCACGCAGCCGACCATCATCGATACGCGCGCGCCGTAAACCGTGCGGCTGAAGACATCGCGGCCGATCTGGTCGGTGCCGAACCAGTACCGCGCATTGGGATCCTGCAACCGGTCAAACGGGGCCAATAACTGCGGATCGAGCGGGGCGATCAGCGGTGCGGCCAGCGCCGCCAGCGCCATCGCCGCCAGCAAAGCCGCCCCGATTGCCGCGCCGGGGTGCCGCCGCATGGCCTGCACAACCCCCCCCTTCACAGCCTGATCCTTGGGTCAAACAGGCCGTAACTCAGATCGATCAACAGGTTGAGCAGCACATAGGCAACCGAAAACAGCAGGATCACCCCCTGGATCACCGGATAATCGCGGCGCAGGATCGCATCGACGGTCAAGCGCCCCACGCCGGGGATGTTGAACACGGTTTCGGTCACCACCACCCCGCTGATCAGCATGGCGAAACTGATGCCGATTATCGTGACGATCGGGATCGCCGCGTTCTTGAGCGCATGGCCGATCAGCACCCGCATCACCGGCAAGCCCTTGGCCTGCGCGGTGCGGATGTAATCCTGCCGCAACACCTCCAGCATTGCGGCGCGCGTGGTGCGCGCGATCAGCGCGGCGTTCAGCACGCCCAGCGCAAAGGCCGGCAGGATCATATGGCGCAGGAACGGCCCGATCCCGTCCATCAGCGGCCTGTAGCCCTGCACCGGCAACACCGGCAATGCGACCGCCAGCAGCAGGATCAGGCAGTAGGACAGCACGAATACCGGCACCGAAAAGCCCAGCACCGCAAACCCCATCGCCCCGCGATCAAGCCAGCTGCCCGGACGCCATGCCGCCAGCACGCCCAGCGGGATCGCGATCATCAATGCCACCAGCAGCGACAGCAAGGTGAGCGCAATGGTCGGTTCAAGCCGCTGCGCGATCAGGCTGGTGACAGGGCGGCCGGAAAACACCGATTGCCCCAGATCGCCCTGCAAAACGCTGCTGCCCCACTGAAAAAAGCGTTGCAGAAACGACTGATCCAGACCCAGCGATGAACGGATGCGGGCAATTTCCTCGGCACTGGCCTGATCGCCTGCCAGCACCGCCGCCGGATCGCCGGGGGCAAGGTAAAGCAGCGAAAACACGATGATCGCCACCAGCAACAGCACCGGCACGGTCGCCGCGATCCGGCGCAGGACATATTCAAGCATGAGCAAAGCCGGTCAGGCGGCGCGCGGGGCACAAGGCGACCCCGCGATCATCGATCAGTATCAGAGCCAAAACCGCCATCGCCGCAGTCCTATCGGGTATTTTCGGACAACTCAATCGGCGTGCATTATAGGGCGTTGATGATCGACAAAGGACAGTGCCGGATGACGCAGATCGACACGCTTGAAGCCTATTTGTGGGCCACGCCGAATTCGCGCCGGGTATCGATCCTGTTTGAAGAACTGGGGCTGGAATACCGGGTTCACCCGGTCAATATCCGCGCCCGCGAACAGTTCGCGCCCGCAATCCTCGCGCTCAATCCCTATGGCAAACTGCCGATTGTCAGCTGGTGCGAACAGGGGCACGCGCATGTGATGACCGAATCCGGCGCGATCCTGCTCCACTTCGGCCAGCACGATCCGGCGATCCTGCCGCCCGGCGGCGCGGCGCGCGAAGCCGTGCTGGTGTGGCTGATGATGGCGATGACGTCGCTTGGCCCGATGACCGGCAATGCCCACCACTGGACCAGTCTTGCCCCCGAACCATCGGATATCGCGATGAACCACCACGTCGCGCTGGTGCGCCGGGCTTACGCCGTGCTGGAACAGCAGCTTGCCCGCCACGATTATCTGGCCGGGGATGCCTATTCGCTGGCCGATATCGCCGCTTATCCCTGGGTTGCGGTGCACGATTGGGCGCGGGTTGATCTGGCTGAGTTTCCGGCGATTGCCCGGTGGCTGACGCAGGTGGGCAGCCGCCCTGCCGTGCAGCGCGGGATGCTGGTGCCGCAGGGTGCCGTTCTGGCCTGAGGCTTGGCGGAGGGCGTTACGTTCGGGTGGGCCTTGTTCCCATCAACTTCTCAAGCGATCCGATGCTCACCTTTAATCCACCGCGTGTTCTTGACGAAGACGGTGCGGAGGACCGCCGCATTTGAGGCTGGCTCTGTATATTTTAACCACTCAAGTAATCCGATGCTCACCTCGTATCCACCGTACCGTGCCCGAAGACGCGCGCATCACCACGCTTTCGGTGGTCATATAGACCTCACCCGTGGGGCGGCGGCGGCGCTTTACTCCGTCGAGCAGCGAGCCTGACGTCACCCCGGTCGCCGCGAAGATGCAGTCGCCCTTGGCCAGATCCTCCAGCTTGTAGATGCGGTTGAGGTCTTCGATCCCCCACTTCTTCGCGCGGGCTTTTTCATCATCGTTGCGGAATACCAGCCGGCCGTTGAACTGCCCGCCGACGCAGCGCAGCGCAGCTGCCGCCAGCACCCCTTCGGGCGCGCCGCCCTGTCCCATATACATGTCGATCGTGGTGTCCTCATCGGTCACCGCGATCACGCCCGCCACGTCGCCATCACCGATCAGCACCACGCCGCAGCCAAGCGCGCGCAGTTCCGCGATCAGCTCGCTATGGCGCGGACGGTCAAGCACGCAGACATTGATGTCGCGCGGCTTCACCCCCTTGGCCTCGGCCACCGCCATCACGTTTTCGGTCGCGGATTTGGCCAGATCTATGATGCCTTCGGGATAGCCGGGGCCAACCGCCAGCTTGTCCATATAGACGTCGGGCGCGTTGAGCAGGCAGCCCTTTTCCGCCGCCGCCAGCACTGCGAGCGCATTTGGCCCAGCCTTGGCGGTGATCGTGGTGCCTTCCAGCGGATCGAGCGCAATGTCGATCTGCGGCCCTTTGCCGATCCCCACCTTCTCGCCAATGAACAGCATCGGGGCTTCGTCCCGCTCGCCTTCACCGATCACCACGGTGCCATCAATATAGAGATTGTCGAAGGCGCGGCGCATTGCTTCGACTGCGGCGGCATCGGCCGCCTTTTCATCGCCGCGCCCGATCAGTTGCGCCGCCGCAATCGCGGCCGCTTCGGTGACGCGCACCAATTCGAGCACCAGCACGCGCTGGATCGCATTGTCGCTGGCAGCTTGCCCTGAAGCTTGCCCGGCGGGGGTGGGGGCGGTATCGGTTGAAGGGTTCATGCGCAATTCAGCCTCTTTTCGCTCTGGTCCCGCAAGTCCTGGGGCGCCAGATATCAGATCGCACCGGCGCATAGGCTGATGGAGACGGGTTTGTCGAGCAATGCCACGCCCGCCGTGTTGGGTATCCGTAACGCGATGCTGTTTTTCTCCCTGTCCGCAGCAATGCTGGCGATGGGCCAGCCTGTGGCGGCGCAGGATGACACCGCCGCGACACCGCCCGCCGCCGAACCGCCGCCTCTGCCTGCCCCTCCTCCTGCCCAGCCACGCCCGCGCATCAATGTGCTGGTCACCGTGCCGCGCGGCGAGATCAATCAGGCGCAGGCGCTTGAATGCGAAGACCGTGCGGATGCGGGCACGATCAGCGGCGAGATTGTGGTGTGCCGCCAGATTGGCGATGATGGCAGCAATTCATACACCGGCAGCCGCGCCGATGCGCAGAAACGCTATGCCGAAGAAACCGCGTTCCAGGACATCCCGCGCGCGCCCATCTTCAACCCCGGTTGCAAGGATCAGGGAAATCCGCCCGGATGCATTGGCGGCTTTGGCAAGGTGCCGCCGCCCGCTCTGCTGATCGATGTCGCGGCCTTGCCCAAAGCCCCCGCCGGTTCCGATGCCGACCGCATCGCGCGCGGCCTGCCGCCGCTCAACAAGGAGCGCGAACTGACCGAGGAAGAGGAAAAGGCCCGGCGCGAGGCGGCGGGGATTAGAACGGTGGTGCCGCCGCGCGGGAAGAAGAAGTAACGCTCAAAGTCGCGTTATAACGGCAAGATCGGCAGCACCAGCGGATCGCCGGTCAGGCTGCCGGATCCTTCGAGCAGCGCCAGCGCGGCGGACACGTTGGCTTCGCGCCCTTCATGCGTCACCATCGCCACCATCACGTTGCCTTCATCGGGGCCAGCCGCCTGCCCGCGCCCCTGCTGGATCAGGCTTTCGATCGAGACATCGCCGTCACGCATCGCAGCGGTGATTTCGGCCAGCACGCCGGGGCGGTCCTTGACCATGAAGCGGATATAGGTGCGTTCGGTGCGGTGGCCGGGTTCAGCGGGCGGCAGCGCGGCAAGCTGCGCCACGGGGATCGAAAACGGCGCGCCGACCTCGCCCCGCGCGATGTCGATCAGGTCGGCCGCCACCG
>JBGSKN010000251.1:0-7067 GCA_041741215.1 Erythrobacter sp.
GGTGCCTCGCGCCGGGCAATGCCGACAATCCGCGCTTCATCCCCGGCGCTGGCGACCTCGATCACACGGCGCCCGACAAGACCCGTCGCCCCGACCAGCGCGATCCGCACCGGGCCGCGCGGCTCAGACATTGGTCAGCCCCGCCGGGTGCGTCCCATAAATCGCAGCGCACGCCTGCATCGCAAACCGGTCGCTCATCCCGGCGATGAAATCGGCGATCATCCGGCTGCGTTGCGGTTCGTGTTCGGGCAGGCGTTGGTGCCAGTCGGAAGGCATCAATTTAGCGTCCTGCGAATAGGCGGCGAACAGCCGGGCAACGACATCGCGCGCCCGTTCCGCCGCAGCAATCTGATCGCGGTGATAATAAAGCTGTTCGTACATGAACGCCTTCAGCCGCCGTTCGCGCACCGCCATCGCGGGCGAAAATCCGGCCAGTTGCCGGCCCGCACTGCGCACTTCGGCAACCGATCCGATGCCGTGAACCTGCGCGGCGGTGTGTTCGATCACGTCCTTCACCATCACCCCGATCTGATCGCGGATCATTTCGCGCAGCAGACGGTCTTTCGGCGCGTGAGGAAAGCGTTTTTCGACCGCGCGCCACTGATCCGCCAGGAAATCAAGCGTCAGCAGATCGTCAAGCGCCAGAAACCCCGCGCGCAGCCCATCATCAATATCGTGATTGTCATAGGCAATATCGTCCGCCACCGCTGCCACCTGCGCTTCCAGCGATGGCCAGGTGCGCAGGGCCAGCGGGAAGGCTGCATCAAGTTCGGCCAGCGCCCAGTTTGGCGCGCTTACCGGGCCATTATGCTTGGCCAGCCCTTCGAGCAGATCCCAGGTCAGGTTCAGCCCGTCATGCTGGGGATAGGGGGATTCAATCCGCATCACCGTGCGCAGCGTCTGGGCATTGTGGCAGAACCCGCCATACCGCTCCATCGCTTCGGACAAGGCGGCTTCGCCCGCATGGCCGAACGGCGGGTGCCCCACGTCATGCGCCAGGCACAATGCCTCGGTCAGATCCTCGTCCAGCCCCAGCGCCCGGGCGATCACCCGGCCAATCTGGGCGACTTCAAGGCTGTGGGTCAGGCGGGTGCGGTAATGATCGCCATCGGGGGCGATGAACACCTGCGTCTTGGATTTGAGGCGGCGAAAGCTCATCGAATGGATGATGCGATCACGGTCACGCTGAAACTCGCTGCGCGGGCCGCGCTGTTCGCCCGCCGCGCCGCCGCACCATTCGCGCCCGCCATGGGCATCGGGATCTGCAGCATAGGGGGCGCGGGACATCACGGCTTTGTCGAATAGGCCAGCCAGCCCCGCTTCTCAACCGGAACAGGATGGGAACGCGCAACAAAGGCGAAATGGCCGCGCCGGTATCGCGGATTATGGGGCCACCCTCCGGTGGTTGGGGGGGAAGGAGGGTGGCCCCAAGGGCCTGTCGGTGCGACCCGAAAGACCCGGATGATGCCTGTTGCGTTTCCGCGACAAAATCCGGGCAAGAGCGTAGCCGACCGGTTAAGCCGTTACAACCCGGCAAATGGGTGAATTATTCGCTAAGCGCGACGAGCGGAGATTAGTGCCCCGATTCCTGTTCGAGAATCCAGTTGGCCGCCGCTTCGCAATGGATGCGGGTGCTATCGAACACCGGCAGCACATTGGCATCAATATCAACCACCAGATCAAGCTCGGTGCAGGCCAGCACGATCGCGCCTGCGCCTTCCTGCGCCTTGTTGGTGATGATGGTTTTCAACGTGCGCTGCGCCTCGCGCGTCACTTTGCCGACCATCAATTCATCATAGATGATCCGGTCGAGCGCCTCGACATATTTCATGTTGGGCGGCAAAAGGTTGATGCCGTGGGAAACCAGCCGCTTGCGATAGAAGCTTTCGGTCATCACGTTGCGCGTGCCCAGCAACGCCGCGTTGGTCTTGCCCGCCCGCTTCATCGCCAGCCCGACATATTCGGCGATGTGCAGGATCGGGATGTCCACCGACGCGGCAACATCATCATACAGCCGGTGCATCGAATTGGCGCCGATGATCAGCGCCTGCGCCCCCGCGCCTTCGAGCCGCCGCGCGCTGTCGATCAGCACGCTGGCCGCACGCTGCCAGTCGCGTTCTTCGCGCAAGGCGTAAAGCTGGCAGAAATCGAGGCTTTCGATCAGCAGCGGAGCAGAGGCCATCGGCGCCGCGCGTTTCTGGACGATGCGATTGATCTGGTCGTAATAGGTCGCGGTCGACACCCAGCTCATGCCGCCAATGATCCCGAGTTTGCGCAAAGCCGCCGTGTCCTTTGATTCTGTGTGCAAGTGCGAACCGGTTTAGGACGCAAGCCTTCCGTGCGTCCAGTCACCAGCAAAGAAGGTGCACGATTACCGCGTGTTTGTCGCCGGAGCGTGCTCGGCAAGCCACTCCGCGAGATCGCCAAGCGTTGCGGCGGGCGCTTCTTCCTGAGGCAGGTGGCCGATGCCCGGATAGACGATGATCTGCGCGTTCTGCATCACCCCGGCCAGCGATTGCCCCGCCGCGACCGGGATCAGCCGGTCTTCATCCCCCCACAGGATCAGCGTGGGCGCGGTCACTGCGGCAATTTCAGCCTCGGTCAGTGATTCATGCGGTTGGCTGAAACGCTTCAATGTCGCACGCCGGTTGCCGGGATAGCGCAGCAGTTCCCAGTAACGGTCGATCATCTGTTCGGTGACGATCGATTTGACCGAGACGGTCTGTTCAAGGCTCTGCGCGATCAGCGAACGCGGGGTGATCTGTTCGACCAGCCGGTTGATCCCCGGCATCCGCGCTATTGTGAAACCGATATTGCCGCCGCCGCTGTTCTTTTTGGCGGCCTTGTCCTGCGGCATCGGCCCGCCGCTGGCATCCACCAGCACTAGCCCGGAAACACGATCCGGGTGCGAAATCGCAAAGGCCAGCGCATGTTTTCCGCCCATCGAATTGCCGCCGATGATGAAGGATTTCAGCCCCAGCCTGTCCGCCACCGCCAGCACATCGGCAACATAGTTCGCGCGGCTGTAATCATGCTGCGGGTCAGGCCCGGTCAGGCCGTGACCGACCTGATCGAAACGGATCACCCGGTATCGGGATTTGAGCGCGGCGGCCCACGGTTCCCACGTGTGCAGATCGGCGCTCGATCCGTGCAGCAGCATGATTGCCGGCGCGTCTTTTGGCCCCTCATCGCGCAGGTGGACGGTCACGCCGCCGCCAATTTCGACGAATTGCGAAGGCGGCCCGCCATATTTGGCGCGCATTGCCGCCGCGTCGGTATCGGGTGTGCGGAAAATCACGAACGCGATCACCAACACCGCCAGCAGCCCCAGAAGCCCCCGCCAGACCCATTTCATCGCTGCTGCATCTCCATTATCCAGCGCCGCACCACTGCCGAGCCTTCGCGGTCAACGCTGGCTTTGCCGATTTCGGGCATGGCAATACCGCCCTCGACGCTGTCCATGCGGTAGAGCAGGATTGATTTGTCGGGCGCGCCCGGCAGGATCGAGAAATCATGCCCGCCCGCCCCGCGCCCCGCCGCGACCGGGCGTTTCATGATGCCGATGGCGTGGGCGCTGTCCTGTTCCCAGCGCAGATCCAGCCCCGAATTGGACGCGCCGCCGCCCGGCTGATGGCAATGCGCGCAGTTCACATCGAGATAGGCGCGCGCCAGCGGCGCGGCCGGGCTGGCGGCATGATCGTTCCATTCGGGCATAAGGTCAGCGCCCTGCGGCACCGTGTCGAGCGCGCCGCGCTGCGCCATCTGCCCCAGCCACTCGGCGGACAAATTGCGCGATTTCGGCCCGATCGGGATCACCACGCCGTCCTTCGAATGGCACGCCTTGCACTGGTTCTTGTTGGGGATGGCATAGGAAATCGCCTCACCCGCAGGCGTCACCAGATCAATCCTGCCGCCTGCCAGCGCCAATGTCGCATCGGTCTGCTCGGCATTCCAGCGATAGGGCAGCGCCGTCCAGCCATCCGCGCGGTGGAGCAGCACGCGGGTCTCGATCAAGCGGCGCTCCGCCCCTTCGCCAAAGGCAAAGGTCTTGATGATCGCCGCGCCCACGGGGAATTGCAGCAGGCCGTCTCCGTCCGCCTCCAGCCGCGTGCCTTCGGGCAGATAGATAAACCGCAGCTTTTCCGCCCCGTCCGACCATAGCGGCGTGTTGAGGGCATAAGGCGTCACCCGCTCCCCCGGCATCTGCCGCGCGCCATCGATGAAAAATCCGTATTCGGACAGGCTGCGCGGCATCCCGGCAAGGATGGCTGTATCATTGACCGCAGGTGCATCGATCACCGTCGCATGGCCCAATGCTGCGCCAAAACTGGCACAGGCTAACGCAAGCAAGCCAATTCCCTGCCTCACTTCAGCCGCGCCTCCAGTTCCGCAGACGCGCCAATTCCGTCCATCGCCCACGGCTGGCCATAGGCAGGCACATCCAGCGGGCCGGGCTGCGCCTCTGCCAGGGATTGCCCCTGACGGCTGAGATTGAGCGACCAGCCGGGGGTGCCCGGTTTGGTCAGCAAGGCCGGCGTTTGGGAATCCTGCTGCAAACCGTCCCACATGATCGGCGGCAGCATCCCGCCAAACGCGGCGAGCAGCGCCGCGCCGCCGGGAAATTCGGGATCGTCGGCACCGGCATCGACGACATTATTCGCGATCACCACTTCGCGCGGGAAGGGATTGTAACGCGCATCATCATAGGCCTGCGTATAAGATACAACCATGAACGGCGCGGTGGGGTTGTCGAACACCACGTTGTCTTCGATCCACACCTGCTCGTTCGCCATCACCATGATGCCGGTGCCGCGCGGCACGCCTGCAACAATATTGCCGGGCGGCGCGAAATTGGGGGTGTTGTTGCCTGCGACCAAGTTGTTGGTGATCAGCACATTGCCCCCGCCCATCACCGGCAGGCCGGGCAGATCGAACACCAGTATGCCCCCGGTATTGCGGGTGACATAGTTCTGGGTGACGATCGCATCGCGGCTGTTTTCAATCTCGATCCCGGCGACATTGTCGGTGGCGATGGAATTGCGCACGGTGATTTTCGATGATTGGCCCACGTAAATCCCGGCGTCCGAAGCGCCGGAAACTTCCGAATGGCTGACCAGCACCCCGGTGCTTTCGACCGGATAGATGCCGTAAGCGCCGTTGGTGGCGAGCGGCCCGCCGGTCCATGTCACCCGGACGCGGTAATAGACGATATTGTCCGCGCCCTTGGACTTGATCCCGTCACCCTTGGGGTTTTCGACCGCAAAATCGCGCAAGGTAACATTGTCGGACGTCACCAGCAGCCCCTCGCCCGCGCCCTGCTGGGTGGTGAAATCGAGAATGGTGAGCGCCGGCCCGGCTCCGCGCAGCGTGACCCCGTCAACATCAAGGCTGAGCCCGTCGGTCAGCACAAACCGGCCTGCGCCCAGCACGATCTCGTCCCCCGGCGCGGCGAGGATCAGGGCTTCCTGCAAGCGTGTCGCAGCCTCGTCACCGGGCGCGATCTTGTGGATTTCGGCGGCAATCGGTGTGGCTGTACACAGCAACGCGGCGGCCAGAACCAGACGTTTCATGTTGTTCTCCCTCTCGCCGCGCAGTGTGGCGCAAGCAGGGCGGGAAATGCAAGTATTCTCCCTTCCCCGGCGGGGAGGGGCTATTAGCCAATCCCGATCGCGCAAAGACCCGCGCTCGTCGCAAGCACCGCGACCGCTTCGCCATCATGGGTGCGGCGCAGGCGCTTGATCATTTCGCCAAGCCCGTAATTGGCTGCCCGTTCATCTTCCAGCGCGGCAATGCCCTGCTGCAACTTCCACAATTGCACCACGTTGAGCCGGTCAACCATGCGCGCCGACATGCAATCGGCGCGTTGTTCACCGACGCCCGCTTGCACCAGAGCGCCTTTGACCTGCCCTGCGATCAGCGGATTGGCGAGGCCGGAATAGACCGCCCCGCCCGCCAGAAGTACAATCAGCAGAAGGCCGATGATCAGCTTGCGCATCAGCTTGTGTGCCTCAATCGAGCGATTTGACGATTTCCTCGACCATCTTCTTGGCATCGGCCAGCAGCATCACGGTCTGGTTCATGTAGAACACGTCGTTATCGACACCGGCATAGCCGACCCCGCCCATCGAACGCTTGATGAAGAACACCTGCTTGGCCTTGTCGACATCAAACACCGGCATTCCGTAGATCGGTGAGGATTTGTCGGTCTTGGCCGCCGGGTTCACCACGTCGTTCGCGCCGATGATGAAGGCAACGTCGGCCTGCGCGAATTCGGAGTTGATGTCTTCCAGCTCGAACACTTCATCATAAGGCACAGATGCTTCGGCAAGCAGCACGTTCATGTGCCCCGGCATCCGGCCCGCGACGGGGTGGATGGCGTATTTCACGTCCACGCCCTTTTCCTTGAGCTTGTCGCCCATTTCGCGCAGCGCGTGCTGGGCCTGCGCCACCGCCATGCCGTAACCGGGGATGATGATGACCTTCTCGGCCTGTTCGAGCATATAGGCCGCATCTTCGGCGCTGCCCTGCTTGTAGGGCCGCTGTTCGCGCGCGCCGCCTGCACCGCCCGCTTCGGGCGCTGCGCCGAACCCGCCCGCGATCACCGAGATGAAGCTGCGGTTCATCGCGCGGCACATGATGTAGCTGAGGATCGCGCCAGAACTTCCGACCAGCGCGCCGGTGATGATCATCGCGCTGTTACCCAGCGTGAAGCCCATCGCCGCAGCCGCCCAGCCGGAGTAGCTGTTCAGCATCGACACCACCACCGGCATATCCGCGCCGCCAATCGGGATGATCAGCAGGAAACCGATGATAAACGCCAGCAGCGCCGCCGCGATGATGAGGTATCCCTCACCCGCGCCGCCTTCGGGCGAGACGGTGTAGAGGCCGATCAGCGAAATGATCGCCGCCAGCGTGCCGAGGTTGATGACATGCCGCCCCGGCAGCATGATCGGCGACCCGCTCATCCGGCCCGACAGTTTCAGGAACGCAATCACCGAACCGGAAAAGGTGATCGCCCCGATGGCAATGCCAAGGCCCAGTTCCACGCGGCTGACCGCGAGGATCTG
>JBGSKN010000252.1:0-2770 GCA_041741215.1 Erythrobacter sp.
CCAATCTGGATGCGCAGGCCGAACAGGTGCTCGACGCGCGCAGCGCAGACCGGGTGTTCGGCAGCGGGATCGATCCGGTGCATGGCGGGCCGAACGGGCGGATCCCCGGCGCGCGCAACCTGCCTTATACCGAAGTGTTCAACCCCGACGGCACCTACAAATCGCCCGAAGAACTGCGCGCCGCCTTTGCCAGGGCCGGGGTCGATCTGACGCGCCCCGTCACCACCACCTGCGGCAGCGGGGTAACGGCGAGCGTGTTGCTGTTCGCGCTCCACCTGATCGGCAAACACGACACCGCGCTGTATGATGGCAGCTGGAGCGAATGGAGCGCCGATCCTGACACCCCCAAAGCGCAAGGGCCGGACGCATGAGCGGCAGCAATGATGGCAAGCATCTGAAACCCGCAACACAGCTGGTGCGCGGCGGCAGGCGCAAGGAATGGACCGGCCCGGTGGTCAATCCGCCGGTGTGGCGCGCATCGACCCACCTGTATGAACAGGACGCTGATCGTCACGCTGCTGGCGGCAACAATGCTGACGGGCAGTTTTTCTACGGCAGGCGCGGCGCGCCGACGCAGTGGGCGCTGGCCGAGGCGCTGACCCAGATTGAACCGGGCGCGCACGGCACCGTGCTCTACCCCAGCGGGGTGGCAGCGATTGCCGGGTGCCTGCTGGCGGTGCTCAAACCCGGTGATCGTCTGCTGATGACCGATAATGCCTATGACCCGTCACGCAGCATGGTGACCGGCCTGCTGAACCGGATGGGGGTTGAGGCCGCCTTCTTCGACCCGCGCGATCTGGGCGCCTACCGCGCGCTGTTTGCCGATCCTGTGCGCGCAGTGTGGCTGGAAAGCCCCGGCAGCCTGACCTTCGAGGTCTGCGATATCCCGGCGCTGGCGGCGATCGCGCGCGAACATGGCGCGGTCAGCCTGATCGACAATACCTGGGCGGGGCCGCTTGGCTTTGCCGCGCTCAGCCACGGCTGCGATATCGTGATGATGAGCCTGTCCAAACATGTCGGCGGCCATTCCGATCTGATGATGGGCGCTGCCAGCGCGGGCAAGCGCTGGTACACGGCCTTGCGCCGCACGGCTCAGGAACTGGGGCAGGTTGTTTCGCCCGATGATGCCGCGCTGGCGGCGCGGGGCTTGCGCACGATGGGCCTCAGGCTCGACGCCCAGACCCGCTCGGCGCTCAAAATCGCGCAGTGGCTGGAAAGCCAGCCGCAGGTTGCACGGGTGCTGTGCCCGCTGTTGCCGTCCGATCCCGGCCACGCCCTTTGGCGGCGCGATTTTACTGGAGGATGCGGCCTGTTCGCGGCGGTGCTGGCGAGCGATGATCCGCAGGCCTCGGCCCGCGTGGCGGATGCGCTGGAATTGTTCGGCATCGGCTATAGCTGGGGCGGGTATGAAAGCCTGGCCCTGCCGATCCGGCCCGAAGATTACCGCAGCATCATGCCCGGCACTGGCGGCCCGGCGATCCGACTCGCCATCGGGCTGGAGGATGCCGATGATCTGATCGCCGATCTGGCGCGGGCCTTGGAGACCATCACATGAGCGCGCCAGCCCCCGCCGAAATCGTCAGCGGCGCAGACAGCGCGCGCGTGGATATCGCGGCGACCAGCGAAACCATCGGCGGGATCATCAACCGGCTGGATAGCTGGGCGGTGGCGATTGGCGATTGGCGCGTATCGGCGTTCGACGTCCTGTTCACCTTGGCGGCGGCGGCGGCGGTGCTGGCAATCGCATGGTTCGCCACCCGGTTGACGCGCAGCGCGCTCAGGCGGCTGACTGCGCTTGATGGCACACAGCGTGTGCTGAGCGAGAAAATCGCCACGATCATCATCTGGGTGGCGGCGTTTTTCGTGGGCATTGATCTGCTTGGGATCGATCTGACCGCGCTCACGGTGTTTTCGGGCGCGTTCGGGCTTGCCATCGGGTTCGGGCTGCAAAAGACCTTCGGCAATCTGATTTCGGGGATTATCCTGCTGATGGATAAATCGATCAAGCCGGGCGATGTGATCGCGGTCAGCGACATGGCGGGCAATAATACCTTCGGGCAGATCCGCAAAATCGGCATACGCGCGGTATCGGTCACGACGCGCGACGAACGCGAATATCTGATCCCGAACGAAAACCTGATGATCAATCAGGTCGAAAACTGGTCCTATTCATCAAAGAACGTGCGCATTCAGGTCAATGTCGGGGTCAGTTACGATGCCGATATGGATCTGGCCGAAAAGCTGATGCTGCAAGCCGCAACGAAGGCCCGCCGCGTGCTCGACACCCCGCCGCCAACCGTGTGGATGAGCGAATATGGCGATAACGCGGTCAATTTCATCATTCATTGCTGGATCACCGATCCCGAAGAAGGCGTGGGCAATGTCCGCAGCGAAGTGCTGAAAAACCTGTGGTGGCTGTTCAAGGAACACGGGATCGAAATTCCCTTCCCGCAGCGCGACATCAACCTGCGCGACAATGCGCAGATCAAGGCGTTGATCGCGGCCCTGGCACAGCGCGGCGAAACCGGGACAGACGGCGGGCAATAGCTGCGCTTTTACGGCTCCAACCCATTCTCGCTGGCACGGCCGAGGCTGCGCGTCCATCTGCGGTTTCATGCAGATTGGCACCATCTATCTGGTTGGCGCTGGGCCTGGCCCGGCAGACCTTCTTACGCTGCGCGCCGCGCGGCTGATCGAACGCGCGGGCGTGATCGTGCATGATGGGCTGGTCGGCCCGGATGTGCTTGCGCTGGTGCGGCCCGATGCGCGG
>JBGSKN010000253.1:0-2996 GCA_041741215.1 Erythrobacter sp.
GCGCCCTTCGCCAGCGTGCCGCTGTCGCTGCACGCGGTGCTGGCCGAATTCGATCTTTCGCTGGCCCGCCTGCAAACGCTTGGCCCCGGCGATTCGATCCCGTTCACGATGGGCCGCCAGGTGCCGCTGATGGTGGGCGAACAGGTGCTCGCCTACGGCAGTATCGGCACCGCCGAAGACCGCATGGCGATCCGCCTGACCCGTATTCCCGTTCCCGCTTTCGCAGAAGGTGCCGTTTCATGAGTGCATTTCAACCCGCCGGCCAAAGCCAGTTTGCGCACCGTTTCGGTGATGTTGCCGTGCGACTGTCGGTCGAACTGGGCCGCACCGAATTGCCGCTGCGCGACGTGCTGATGCTGGGCGAAGGCAGCACCGTGCCGCTTGACCGGCTGACCGACGAATTGCTCGATGTCACCGCCAATGGCCGGGTGATCGCGCGCGGCGAAGTGGTGGCAGACAAGGGCCGGTTTGCGCTGCGGATCGTGGCACTTGTAGGCGAAGATGGGCAGGATATGCAGCCCGCGCCGTCCGTCGCCGATGCCTCCGCCGATCTGGCGGTCGGCGCGGCCGACACGCTCTGATCGGGGCGGGACGATGGCCGAATATATCCTGCGCCTTGCGCTGCTGCTGCCGCTGCTGGGCGGGCTGATCTGGGGGAGCTTGTGGCTGACCCGCTTTCTGCAAACCCGGCTGGCGGGCGCGGTGGGCGCATCCGGGCGGCACCTGCAACTGATCGAAACCAGCCTGGTCGCACCCGGCATGAAACTGGCCGTGGTGCGCTTTCATGATCGCGAAATCCTGCTCGGCCTGTCCCGCCAGGGCATGGTGCGGCTGGCCGAAACCCCTGCGACACTGACGGAGAACGGGTAATGCCGCGCCCTTCGATCTTGCGCGCGGCGCTGGTTTGTCTGGCGGCGTTAACCATGTTTTTCGCGCCCGATGCAGCCTTTGCCGCCGCCGCGCCCGCGCCTGCTTTCGATCCGCTTGCCGCCGGGGTCGGCACCGCGATCGAGCGCGCGCTGGGTGATAATCAGGCGGGCGAGGATACCCCGCTGAGCCTGTCGCTCCAGCTGCTGGTGGTGATGAGCCTGCTCACCATCCTGCCCGCGCTGGTGTTGATGATGACGAGTTTCCTGCGCATTCTGGTGGTGCTGGCGATTTTGCGGCAGGCGCTGGGCCTGCAAGGATCGCCGCCGGGACAGGTGCTGGCGGGCCTCGCGCTGTTCCTCTCGCTGTTCGTGATGGCGCCAACGCTCGAACTGGTGAACACCAATGCAATCGCGCCCTATGCGGCCGGCACGATCAGCGCCGATGTGGCGATTTCCCAGGGCGGAGACGCATTCCACGCCTTCATGCTGCGCCAGACGCGTGAGGCGAACCTGATGATGTTCACAGATATTGCTGGAGGGGGGGGCTTCGCCAGCGGTTCCGACGTGCCGTTTTCGATCCTGCTCCCGGCGTTTGTGACCAGTGAACTGGAAACCGCATTCCAGATCGGCTTCATGATTTTCCTCCCGTTCCTCGTCATCGATCTGGTGGTGGCGAGCGTGCTGATGAGCCTCGGCATGATGATGCTGTCACCCACGATCATATCGTTGCCGTTCAAGCTTTTATTGTTCGTGCTGGTCGATGGCTGGGCGTTGCTGATGGGTTCGCTGGCCCTGAGCTTTTCATAGGGGGAGTAACGCGCGATGGGCGAAGATGCACAATTGCTCGCGCTGGCCGATCAGACCTTGTGGGTGACTGCACTGATCGGCGGCCCGGTGCTGATCGCATCGCTGGTGGTCGGGCTGCTGGTCGGGATCATTCAGGCGGCGACATCGGTCAACGAACAGACCTTGAGCTTCATTCCCAAACTGGCGGTCACTGCGCTGGTGTTTGTGGTGCTGGGCGCGGCGATGATGGGATTGCTGACCGATTTCCTGCGCGAGATCATGGCGCAGGTCGCCGGGCTTTCGGGCTGACCGGGCGCGTGCGGCGATGAACGTCCTCGATTTCGGGCTGGGCAGCCTTGAAGCGCAATTGTGGCAGATCCTGTTCATGTCGATCCGTTGCGGCGCGGCGCTGATGGCGGCGCCGATGGTGGGCGGCATGGCGGTGCCCGCGCCGGTGCGGATCCTGTTGTCGATAGTGCTGGGATACTTCATCGCCACCTGGGTGCCATTGGCCCCCGCGCCCGAAATGTTGAGTTTCGCCGCGGTGCTGGCGGTGCTGCACGAAATACTGGTGGGCACCGCGCTGGGGTTTGTGCTGCAACTGGCCTTTGCCATTCCGCTGATCGCGGCAGAGCAGGTTTCGGGCACGATGGGCCTCGCCATCGCGACGTCGATCGACCCTTCGAGCGGGGCGCAATCGGGCGCGATGGGGACGTTTTTCGGGCTGGTTCTGAGCCTGTTGTTCTACGCCATCGGCGCGCATCTGCTGTGGTATGAACTGCTGATCGAAAGCTACCGGCTGCTGCCTGCGGGCGCATTCGGGTTTGGCGCGTGGCAGGCGCAGAACGTGGCGATGTTCATGGGCTACGGCTTTGCCACAGCGGCAGCCATCGCGCTGCCGGTGGTGCTGGTCTTGTTGCTGGTGCAGGTGCTGACCGGGCTGCTGGCGCGTTCGGCCCCGGCCCTGAACCTGTTCGCGCTGGGCCTGCCTGCGGGCGCGCTCGCCGGGATTGTCGCGTTGATTATCGCGATGCCGGTGATGGTGCAGCAATTCGCAGGCATTATCGAGGCCGCGCTGGATTACAGCACCGCGCTGATCGCGCCGGAGTTCCCGCAATGAACGGGAAACCGCGCTGATGGCAGAAGAGACCCCCGGCGAAAAGACGTTCGAGCCAACCCATAAACGCCGCGCGGATGCGGCCAAGGACGGCGATGCGCTGCGTTCGCGCGAAGTTGCCACTGTCGCGGCGGTAGGCGCGGGCGGGCTGGCCTTGCTGGGGCTGGGGCCGTGGCTGAATGACAGCATCGCGCAGGTGGCGCGCGCCGGATTCAGTTTTGATC
>JBGSKN010000254.1:0-1802 GCA_041741215.1 Erythrobacter sp.
GGGCCGGCCTTGGCGTGGGCCTCGGCCAGTGCGACCAGCGCCGCCGTGCCCGTGGCATTGTCGACCGCGCCGTTGCAGATATCATCGCCATCGGCTGCGGGCGTGCAGCGGCCAAGGTGATCCCAATGCGCGGTGTGGAGCACATATTCATCCGGCGCTTCGCTACCCGGAAGGTTTCCGATCACGTTGTGCGACTTGAAGCTGCGGAAGGCACTGGCAAAGCTGGTTGCCGCGGTCAGGCCGAGCGGCACGGGCTTGAACCCCTTCGCCTGCGCCGCGGTGGTCAGCGCGTCGAGATCCTGTCCGGCGGCTTTCAAAACCGTGCGCGCGGCATCTTCGGTGATCCAGCCGTTCATCCGGGTAAGCGGCGGGGCGTTTTCGCCGCGCTGGGCATAGGCCTGCGGGCCGCTCCACGAACTTTCGACCACATTCCAGCCATAACTGGCGGGCGCGGTCTGGTGGATTATCAACGCGCCTGCCGCGCCCTGCCTGGCGGCTTCTTCATATTTGTACGTCCAGCGCCCGTAATAGGTCATCGCGCGGCCATTGAATGGGCCATCGAGCCCGGTCGCCTGCCAATCGGGATCATTGACGAGGATCACCACCGTCTTGCCCTTGACGTCCAGCCCGGCATAATCGTTCCAGCCGCGTTCGGGCGCGTTGATACCGTAACCGACAAACACCAGCTCGCTGTTCGCAAGCGTGGTTCTGGCTTCCTCACGATAAGTGACGCCGACCCAGTCTTTGGCGAAATCGAGCGCAAAGTTCGCCCCCTTGCCCGCGATCGTCAGCGGGGCGTAATCCTTGCCGGTTATCTCGATCAGCGGCACTTCCTGCACCCAGGAACGCCATTGCCGGGCTGCAATCCTGCCGCCTTGAAGCGTTCGGTCAGCAGCGCGATGGTCTTTTCTTCGCCGGCAGTGCCGGGCATCCGCCCATCAAATTCATCGCTGGAAAGCAGGCGGGTGACATCCTTGATCGTGGCTTCGGAAATATCGCCGTCAGCCACTGTGGGGATGTCGAGCCCGTCGATCCCTGTGTTAGGCGCAATCGCATCGCACCCTGCCAGCGCCAATGCCCCCGCAATTACCGCGCTGAGCGCCCCGATCCGTGCCATCATTGCCGCCGCATCCTTCTTTCTGGTTCGTGTCATGGCAGTGCAATTGCAGAGCCAGCGCGGGCGCGCAAGCATCAGGTCTTGCAGCAAGCCTCCGTCAGCGCCAGACAGTCGGGCGATGACCGATGCCGCACACGCCGATTGGGACAGCGCAGTTTCCCGCGCCCGCACCCATGCGCCCTTCCTCGCCCGTGCATTGGAACGCCAGCCCGATCTCGCTGCTTTGCTGGCGGCGGGGGATGGCAAGGCGGCGCTGGCATGGGCGCGGGCACAGGGCAGGCATGACAATACCGAGGTGGCGCTGCGGCGAGAGCGGCTGGCGCTGGCAACGGCGCTGGCGCTGGGCGATCTGGTCGGAGCCTTCCCGCTTGCACAGGTGGTGGGCGAACTCACCGCCTTTGCCGACCGCGCATTGGACCGCGCGATCCGCACCGCGATTGCCGAACGCACCGGCACCGACGCCAGCGATGGCTTTATCGCGCTGGCGCTGGGCAAGCAGGGCGCGGGCGAGCTTAATTACTCGTCCGACATTGACCCGATCCTGCTGTTCGATCGCGAACGGCTGGCCCGCCGCGCCCGCGTTTGACGTCAAAGCCGGGGCCGGGCAGCGGCGGGCCGGCGTGGCTTTCGCGGATACGCAAGGTAAGCGCGCGGATTTCCTCGATCGCGCCGAAATCGAGCTGCC
>JBGSKN010000255.1:0-7931 GCA_041741215.1 Erythrobacter sp.
GCAATCTGCTTGGTCAGGCCAGCGCCGAGCGAATCGGTGCGGGCGACGATGATCCCGTTGTCCACGCCCAGTTCGAGGAAGGCGTGACGGCAGGCGCGGATTTTCTGGAGGAAATCCTCATGCGGCACAGTGACCTTGCCATCCTGGTGGCCACACTGCTTTTCGTCCGACACCTGATTTTCGATCTGAAGCGCGCAGGCGCCCGCTTCGATCATCTTCCTGGCGAGCAGATAGGTCGCCTCGGCATTGCCGAAGCCCGCATCGATATCAGCGATGATCGGCACCACGTGGGTTTCATAATTGTCGATCGCGTTTTCGAGCCGCTTGGCTTCAACTGCATCACCGGCTGCGCGGGCTGTATCGAGCGCGCGGAACATGCCGCCAAGCTCGCGCGCGTCGGCCTGCTTGAGGAAGGTGTAAAGCTCCGCGATCAGCGCGGGCACGCTGGTTTTTTCGTGCATCGACTGGTCGGGCAGGGGGCCAAACTCGCTCCGCAGTGCAGCGACCATCCAGCCCGACAGGTAGAGATAACGCCGTTTGGTGGTGCCGAAATGCTTCTTGATCGCGATCAGTTTTTGCTGCGCGATGAAACCGTGCCAGCAGCCCAGCGACTGGGTGTATTGCGCCGGGTCGGCATCATAGGCGGCCATATCGGCGCGCATGATTGTGGCGGTGTGTTTGGCGATGTCGAGGCCGGTGGCGAAGCGGTTCTGGATTGCCATGCGCGCGGCGCTTTCGGGATCAATCGCGGCCCAGCTCGGCCCATTGGCGGCAACAACTTCGCGCATCCGGGTGATAGTGCTGTGATAGGTCATCGATGTCTCCTGTCCGTGCTCGGGAGTGGAGCGCGCCTGTTATGAGTCGCGCCGCTGGATGCGCAGTCTTTGCCGTGTTGCGGCGCAGCATAACAGGAAAACTTACAGAAAATCGTGTGGCTATCGCGACATTTGCTGTCCATCTTGTGTCAAGTAGTAAAGTAATTTACAAAGACCTATGGCAGACACCAATCTCCTAGCTGGCCCCGCGCTGCGCCGCTTGCGCAAGCGCGAAGGCTTTACTCAGGCCGCAATGGCGACTGCGTTGGGTATCTCCCCCTCCTATCTCAACCTGATCGAACGCAACCAGCGCCCGCTGTCGGCGCGTGTGTTGGTGAGGGTGATCGAACGATTCGATTTCGACCCGCGATCCCTGCGAGAGGATGATGCGATCGGCGGGATTGACGGGCTGATCCGGCGGATGACGGATAAACGCTTTGCCGATCTGGGGATCGACCGCGAGGAGGTGCAGGAATTCCTGTCCGCCGCACCGCAGGTGGCCGCAGCCTTTGCGCGGTTGTATGACAGCGGTGGGGGCGCGGGACGGGCCGAGTCCGAAGATGCCGCCACTGCTGCACGCCGTGTGATTGAACGCTGGCAGAACCATTTTGCCGATCTTGATCACGCCGCCGAAGACCTGGCTGATGAGCTGCGCCTTTCGCACGGGGAAATCAGCGCCGCGCTTTCCGAGCGGCTGCGTGAAAAGCACCAGCTATCGGTGCGCATCCTTCCGGCAGAGGTGATGCCGGGGCAGGTGCACCGGCTCGATCTGCACGCGCGCCAATTGCAATTGTCCGAGATGCTGCCTGGCGCGGCGCGGCGATTCCAGATTGCGCGACAGGTCGGCACGCTCGAAATGCGTGAGGCGATTGATGCGCTGGTCGCAGGCGCGAACCTTGCCTCGGCCGAAGCACGCGATGTTTTGCGCGAACATATCACTGATTACCTCGCGGGCGCGCTGCTGCTGCCCTATCGCCGGTTTTTGCGCGCTTGCGAGGCGACCGGATATGATCTTGCAGTGCTGCAACGCCGCTTTGCTGTCAGCTTTGATCAGGTGGCTGATCGCCTGACCAGATTGGGACGGGTGGGTGAGCGCGGGCTGCCGTTCTTCACCGCCACCATTGATCGCGCCGGGCGGATGACCCGCTTTACGGCGGGCGGCAGCGGAGCGATTTACCCGCTCGAAGGCGCGCTGTGGCCTGCATGGGTGCCGTTCGCGGCCTTTGAACGGCCCGGCACGGTGCTGACCCAGGCAGTCACTTTTACAGAAAACGATGGCACGGCACGGCACTGGTTCACGATCACCCGCACGGTGGACGGCGATGGGGTGATGTGCGCGGGCCGCAGCGCGGTGGCACTGGGTATCGAGGCGCGCTTTGCGGGAAATCTTGCTCTTGCGCGCGGGGTTTCACTGGACCGTGCGGATGCGGTTCCGCTGGGCACCGCGTGCCTGCGCTGCGGGCGGATCGAGTGCCTGACCCCGGCAACGGCCCGCCTTGCCAGCGCCCCTGAAGGCGTGCGCAGGCGAAATTGACGCGGCATTAGAGCACTTTCCGGCTCTCCTGTCGCAATCAGGGCGATCCAGAATGGCCGGAAAGTGCTCTAACCGTCATACCCGGCGGAAAAGCGCGGGTTGGCGGACGGTGTAAAGTTTACCGACACTTAAGGTCTCAGCGTTAACACAGGGCACAGCCAAGCACCAAAGGCCCGCCCTGCCATGATCCGCCTGTTCAAGCATTATATCCCACACGCCGTGCTGCTGCTCGGTCTGCTTGATCTCGGCTTGCTGATTTTGGCGAGCGAAGCGGCGTGGCAATTGCGCGCGCATCAGATCGGCATGGATCTGGGCAGTATTGCCGATCGCTGGATTGCGTTGATCGGAACTGCGGGGTTGATCTGGCTCGCGATGATTTCGGTTGGTGTTTACGGCCCCAACGCGTTGCGCAGTTTGCGCTTTGCGGGCGCGCGGGTGCTGGTGGCGATCAGCCTTGGCATCATTATGCTGGCGGTGGTCGACTTCATCATCCCGAGCGACCTGTTCTGGCGCTCGACCCTGCTTTACAGCATGGGCCTTGCCATTCTCGTGCTGGTGCTCGACCGGTTGCTGCTCAACAGCTTTCTCGGCTCCTCGGCGTTTCGTCGCCGGGTTTTGGTGCTGGGCGCAGGCGACCGCGCGCAGCGATTGCGCGAATTGGGCGAAAAGCCCGAAACCGGCTTTGCGATCGTCGCCTATATTGCGATGAGTGACGATGCGCGTGTCGTCGAAGAAGCGATTCCGCGCGCGGCAATCCACGATCTGGGCCGGTTTGTTGAAAACCTCGGGGTAAGCGAAGTGGTGCTGGCGCTGCAGGAACGGCGCAATGCCCTGCCGCTGAAAGACCTGCTGCGGATCAAGACCAAGGGTGTCCATGTCAATGATTTTTCCAGCTTTATCGAGCGGGAAACGGGCCGGGTCGATCTCGACACCATCAATCCCAGCTGGCTGATTTTTTCTGACGGGTTTTCCAGCGGGCGGATGCTTTCGAGCGCGGTAAAACGGGTCTTCGATATCACTGCGAGCATCATCCTGCTCGCGCTGACGCTCCCGGTCATCGCGCTGTTTGCAGTTCTGGTGAAACTCGACAGCAACGGGCCGGCGTTTTTCCGTCAGCAGCGCGTCGGCCTGTTTGGTCAGCCGTTCACACTGATTAAACTGCGTTCAATGCGCACCGATGCCGAGAAAGACGGGGCCAGGTGGGCAGAAGAAAATGATCCGCGCATCACGCGGCTGGGCCGGTTTATCCGCAAGGTCAGGATCGATGAACTGCCGCAAACCTGGAGTGTGCTCAAAGGCCAGATGAGCTTCGTGGGCCCGCGGCCCGAAGTGCCCGCCTTTGTCGAAAGCCTGGAACAGGAAATGCCGTTCTATGGCGAACGGCACATGGTAAAACCCGGCATCACCGGCTGGGCGCAGATCAATTACCCTTACGCAGCGTCGGTTGAAGATAGCCGATGCAAGCTGGAATATGATCTCTATTACGCCAAGAATTACACGCCCTTCCTCGATTTCGTCATCCTGCTTCAGACCATCCGGGTGATCCTGTGGCCGGAAGGTGCGCGGTGATTGTGACCGGCACCATCATGCCGCTGGCGGCATCGTTTGCGTGGCTGGCGGGCGCGGTGTTGAGCACGGGCGCGATGTTGTGGCTGTGGCAGTATGGTGAACGTGCGCGGCCCGATCGCGGTGCCTTGCTGGCGGCTGCCGGGTGCAGTGCCTTGTGGTGCTCCTTCACCGCCGGGCTTGGGCCCGATCACGGTGCGGCGATCATCGCGGCAATGGCGCGCAATCTGGCGCTGATCGCCGCGATATTCCGCCTGTTTTCCGCCGATGGCCGCGCCGCCAGCCTTAAACCTATCCGCCCGGTGATCATTGCCTTGGTGCTGGTGCAGTTGTTGCAGCCCGTGGTGATGTTGGTCGTGTGGCGGGCAGGCGAGGTTCCCGGCATCGTCAGCGCGGCGTTTGAGGTGCGTCTCATCATCGACATGCTGGTGGCGATCGGGGCATTGATGTTGCTCCACAATCTCTATGCCGGAGCAGCAAGCAACTTGCGTCTGATCCTGCGCTGGACGGGAATCGCGCTGGCCGGCATTTTTGCCTATGATCTCAACCTCAATACGATCAGCTATCTCGGCGGCCAGAACCCGGCTGGCCTTACTGATTTGCGCGGATTGTTTGCCGGGATCATGACGGCGCTGTTTGCGCTCGGCATGAACGCCGCAGGGCCGCGTGTGCAGTTCAATCCTTCGCGCGCGGTGACTTTCCGAACGCTCTCGCTGTTGCTGATCGGCGGCTACTTTGTGCTGATGGTGCTGGTGACGAAATCGCTGGCGCTGATCGGCGGGGACATTGCCCGGGCAAGCCAGATCATGTTTGTCGTGCTTGCGATAGTCGGTGCGGGAATCGCGCTTCCTTCGGCGCGAGTCAGAGGCTGGTTGCGGGTCATGGCAACCAAGCATCTGTTCCAGCACCGCTATGATTATCGCGAGGAATGGCTACGCTTTACCCGCACAATCGGCCACGGCGGATCAATCAATGCAAGTCTGCACGAACGTGCCATCAAGGCATTGGCCGACATCACCGAAAGCCCGGCAGGGCTGTTGCTGATGCCCAGCGAAGAAGCCAAATTGGAACTGACCGCCCGCTGGAACTGGCCCACAATTGCGGTGCCGGCGGTGGCGGCGGATTATGAGCTTTCCGGCCTGATCGAACGGCATAATCTCGTGCTTGCCTTCGATGAGGCGCGCCGGGGTGTCGATCATCGCGGGGAATTGCCGCAGGTGCCTGCATGGCTGCTGGAGGCCGAAGACGCATGGGCGCTGGTGCCGCTGCTCCATTTCGATCGCCTGGTGGGTGCAATTGTGCTGGCCCGGCCGCGGATCGAACGCCAGCTTGACTGGGAAGATTTCGATCTGCTGCGCGTTGCGGGTCAGCAGCTCGCCAGTTATCTGGCCGAGCAGGCCGGGCAACAGGCCTTGATGGACGCCAGCCGGTTTGATGAATTCAACCGTCGCATCGCGTTTGTGATGCACGATATCAAGAACCTCGTCAGCCAGCTTTCGCTGCTTGCATCCAATGCCGAAAAGCACGCGGATAATCCTGCGTTTCGTGCCGATATGCTGCTTACCCTGCGCAATTCGGCTGACAAACTCAATGCGTTGCTGGCCCGGCTTGGGCGGTATGGTTCGGGGCAGGTGCATGACCTCGCGCCGATTGATCTGGCCGAGCTTGCCCGCGGCATTGCCGAACGGTTCCGTGCAGCGCACCCGGTGATGCTGACCCGCGAGACGCCGGTGGAGGTGATGGGCCATCGTGAAGGCCTGGAACAGGCGTTGATCCACCTTGTCCAGAACGCGATTGATGCCAGTGAACCGGGTGCGCAGGTGTTCCTCGATGTCGCTTGTGATGGGCTGCATGGCATTATCGAAGTGACCGATACCGGCCACGGCATGACCCCTGAATTCGTCCGGACCGGCCTGTTCAAACCGTTTATTTCATCCAAGCAGGGCGGGTTCGGCATCGGCGCATTCGAAGCGCGCGAACTCGTCAAGGCGATGGGCGGGCGGGTTGCGGTGGAATCGCGCGAGGGTCTGGGCACCCGTTTTTCCGTGACTTTGCCAATTGCCGAGGCCGCCCGGCTGCTGGCTGGGCAGACCATGCCTGAACCACCAACGCAAGAGGTCGCCTGATGTCTGACAAGAAACCCGTTCTGCTGGTGATCGAGGATGATCCCGGCCTGCAGGCCCAGCTCAAATGGGCTTACGATGATTTCGAGGTTGTCATCGCGGGCGATCGTGACAGCGCGCTTGCAGCCTTGCGGGCCGAGGCGCCCGGTGTGGTCACGCTCGATCTTGGCCTCCCGCCCGATCCCGACGGCACCAGCGAAGGCTTTGCGGTGCTTGATGCGATCATGGCGCTGAAGGCGGATACCAAGGTGATCGTCGCCAGCGGGCATGGTGCGCGTGAAAGTGCGCTGGAGGCAATCGCGCGCGGGGCCTATGATTTCTACCAGAAGCCGATTGATATCGCCGCGCTGGGCCTGATCGTGCGCCGCGCGTTCAACCTGCGCGCGATCGAAGAGGAAAACCGCCGTCTCGTCGCCAGCAGCAGCGCCGACAAGACCGTGCTTGGCCGCCTGATCACCGCAGCGCCCGAAATGATCAAGGTCGCGCGCACCATCGAACGGGTCGCCAAGACCAGCGTTTCGGTGATGCTTCTGGGTGCAAGCGGCACAGGCAAGGAATTGCTCGCGCAGGGCCTGCACGATGCCAGTGACCGCGCCGATGGGCCATTTGTTGCGATCAACTGCGCGGCGATTCCCGAAAATCTGCTCGAAAGCGAACTGTTCGGGCACGAAAAGGGCGCGTTCACCGGGGCGATCAAGACCACCGAAGGCAAGATAGAAAACGCCAATGGCGGCACGCTGTTCCTCGACGAGGTTGGCGATATTCCGCTGCCGCTCCAGGTCAAGTTGCTGCGGTTCCTGCAGGAACGCACGATCGAACGCGTCGGCGGGCGCAAGGCGATTGCGGTCAACACCCGGATCGTGTGCGCTACCCATCAGGATCTCGAAACGATGATCACTGCTGGTGGGTTCCGCGAAGATCTTTTCTACCGGCTTGCCGAAATCGTGGTGCGCATTCCCGGCCTTGCCGAGCGCCACGGCGATCCGGTGCTGCTTGCCAAAGTGTTCCTCAAACGCTTTGCGACCGAGATGAACCCGGGCGTCACCGGCTTCGCCCCCGATGCCCTCGCGGCGATTGATGCGCATGACTGGCCGGGCAATGTCCGTGAGCTCGAAAACCGCGTGAAACGCGCTGTGATCATGGCCGATGGCAAGTTGATCAATGCCGACGACCTCGATTTTGGTTCCGGGGACGATGAGGAAGCCGATGTCCTCAACCTCAAAGCCGCGCGCGAGGTGGCTGACCGCCGGGTGATCCGCCACGCGCTCGCCCGGAGCGAAGGCAATATTTCCAGCACGGCCAAACTGCTCGGGGTGAGCCGTCCGACGTTGTATGACCTGCTCAGGCAGTATGATTTGCAGGCGTGAACGCTACGCTGCGCTGACCGCTCTGGCCCTGATTCTGGCAGGCTGCGCGGGAGAGGGGAGCACGGGTGCGCCAGAACCCGCAGCGCTGCGCGATCCTGCGGCTTCGCGCCTGCTTGCCGAAGCCGACGCTTCAATGGCGCAGGGTGCCTTGGCCGAAGCCGGGGGCAAGCTCGATGCAGCGCGCGCGCTTGCGCCCGATGATCCCGATCTGTGGGTTGCGATTGCCCGGCTGCGGTTTCGCGGCGGCGAACATTTCACCGCACTCGAAGCGGCAGACCGTGCGCTGGAACTTGGCCCGCGCAACGCATCCGCGCTGCTGATGCGTGCGTTGATGGTGCGCGATGCGCATGGGCCAGCCGAGGCGCTGGTCTGGTTCGAGGCGGCGCTGGCGGCTGATCCGGATGATGCCGAAGCGTGGGCCGAATATGCGGCGACGCTTGGCGATAGCGGACGCAACCGGGCGATGCTGCGGGCGGTGCGCAGGCTGGACGAAATGGCCCCCGATGATGCGTGGGTGTTCTATCTG
>JBGSKN010000256.1:0-2636 GCA_041741215.1 Erythrobacter sp.
GCCCGCGCTCGGCCGCGTCGGTGCCGCGCAGGCGCAGGCCCTGCTGCGGGGTGATCCCGGCGTCGCGATAAAGCTGGGCGAGCTTTTCCGCACTGGGCGGGTGGCTGAGATATTCGACCGCCATCACCTCAACCAGGCTAAGATTTTCAAGGATTGCCAAGGTCTTGCGCGATGTTCCGCAAGCCGGGTTGTGCCAGATTGTCGCCTTCATTTCTCTATGCCTCCTGCTGTGCGTGCGCTGTGGAACGGTAGTTCCCAAGCGGCACAAATACTACAGTTTGATGATTATCAATCGCATTTCCGGTTTCGGGTTGTAATTGCGAATAAGTTGCAATAGCTACCCCGCAACATCGGAAAGGCACTCAATGATTCACTCCTTCGCGCGCGCCGGTCTGCTGCTGGGCTGCGCCAGTATCGCATTCCCCGCGCTGGCTGAAACCGCGCCCGAAGCAATCCTTGCCGTAGCCGCAGGCACCGCCGATGACGCCGCAGACCTCGGCCCCAATATCATCGTTACCGGCGATGTGCTCTATGCCAATCAGCTAAGCGCGCTGAAAACGCCGACCCCGATCATCGACGTGCCGCAATCGCTGTCGATCACCACCGCCGATCAGATCGTGCGGCAGGGCTTCGACAGCATTGGCGACATCGTGCTCTACACCCCCGGCGTCAGCAATTCGCAAGGCGAAGGCCACCGCGATTCGGTGGTGTTTCGCGGGGTGCGCGCGACCGCCGATTTCTTCGTCGACGGGGTGCGCGATGATGTCGAATATTTCCGCGGGCTGTATAATCTCGAACAGGTCGAAATCCTGCGCGGCCCCAACGCATTGCTGTTCGGGCGCGGCGGAACCGGGGGCATCCTCAACCGCGTGACCAAAAAAGGCGCGGTCGGCGAAACTTTCACCGGATACCGCGCTGCTGTCGATACTTTTGGCGCATTTGACATCTGGGCCGATCTCAACCTTGCCACAGGCGAGAATTCGGCGCTGCGCATCAATGCTGCCTACGAAAACCTCAACAATCACCGCGATCTGTTCGATGGTGAGCAGATCAGCGTGAACCCGACCTTGCGCGCCGAACTTGGCACGGCCACCACCATCGACCTGTCATACGAATATGTCGATCATGATCGCTTCATCGATCGCGGCATCCCTTCTGATGACAATGGCGATCCGGCGCGCGCGCTGCGGCGCATCACTTTCGGCGATGCGCAGAACAACGTCACCACGTTTCGCGCCCATGTGCTGCGCGGAACGGTGCAGCACGTCTTTTCGGATAGCTTCAAGGGCAACCTCACCGCATCGTGGGGCGATTATGACAAGGCCTATTCGAACTTCTTCGCGGTCGGCTACGACCCGGCGACCAATGTGGTGGCGATCGATGGCTATATCGACACCAACCAGCGCCAGAACCTGGTGCTGTCGGGCAACCTGATCGGAGAGTTTGACACCGGCGGGATCGGCCACACGCTGATCGTGGGCGGCGAATATATCGACACGAGCAACAATAACGACCGGTTCAATGCGGTGTTCGATACTGCTGTTACCGATGGCCGCCGCGCCGATGTGGAGTTCTTTTCGGCGGCGCGTCCGCTCGCCTTGCGCGGCGGGGTCGGCACCCTGGCTGACGGGCGCACCACCAATGTCGCGTTCAGCGCGCTCAATGATGATACCGAGGCCGATGTCACCGTCGTTTCGGCCTATATTCAGGATGAAATCAGGCTGGCCGACTGGCTGCGGGTGGTGATTGGCGCGCGGTTTGATTCGTTCGACATCACCGTGCTCGACAATCGCAGCGGCGCGCTGCGCACGCGCAAGGACGACAAGGTCAGCCCGCGCCTCGGCGTGATCCTCAAGCCGCAATCAAACCTGTCGATCTACACCAGCTATTCCGAAACCTTCCTGCCGCGTTCAGGCGATCAGTTTGCCGACATCAACCCGCCCAACGACGCGCTTGACCCCAACACTTTTTCCAACCTCGAAGCCGGGGTGAAATGGGACATCCGCCCCGGTCTGGCGTTAACGGGCGCGGTGTTCGAAATCGAGCAAAGCTCGCCGCAGGTGTCGGATGATAATCCCGATACGCTCGACGTGATCGATTCCAAGATTAGAGGGTTCGAAGCGCAATTGCAGGGACATCTCACCGACCGGTGGTTCCTGACGACCGGATATTCCTATCTCGATGGCAAACAGCAGGGCCGCACTGGCCCGACCAATCTGCGCCTGCGCGAATTGCCCGAACACATGTTTTCGATCTGGAACAATTTTCAGGCGACGGGCCGGCTTGGCTTCGGGCTTGGCCTGACCGCGCAGGATGATAGCTTTGCCGATAATGGCAACCGTGTCACCCTGCCCGCCTATGCGCGGGTCGATGCCGCCGCGTTCTATGACGTAAACGACAATGTCCGGGTGCAGGTGAACATCGAAAACCTGTTCGACGAGGTCTATTTCCCCAACGCCCACTCGGCGGACGAGTTGACCGTGGGCGCACCGTTCAATGCGCGGTTCACGATCACCGGGCGGTTCTGATGCTTATCCGGGTTCCACAACACGCAGCGCAGGGACGGCTTTGGCCGCATCTTCGGCGCTGATGCCGGGGGCGGGCGCGGCGCTGATGCTTTCGCGGCGCTGCGCCAC
>JBGSKN010000257.1:0-5909 GCA_041741215.1 Erythrobacter sp.
TGAAATCACGTGCCTGAACGATTGTGTCATTCAGCAAGCCCTCGCCGACCTGCACATCGTAGGATCGTCCGCCCAAGGCCACGCGGATCGGAGCAGTGGAAATTACAGCCATCGGTCAATCGCCTCGATAATTGCGCGGGCGGTATCGGCATGGGGGCCGGTTTCGCTAACGACGCGGATATGCGACTGCCCGTAGAAGGGTGCTCGTTCGTGCGCCAGCCGGGTGAGGATTTCGCGCGGATCGCCGTTTTGCAGCAGCGGGCGGTTACCGCGCCGCGCGGTGCGTTCCACCAGCGTGTTGACATCGCAATCGATCCACACCGCAATTCCGCGTTCCAGCACGCTCGCGCGGGTCACCGGATCGACAAACGCGCCGCCGCCAGTCGCGATCACGCCGTGCCCTTCTTCGATCAGCCTTGCGATCACGCGGCGTTCGCCATCGCGGAAATGCGCCTCGCCAAAGGTTTCGAAAATCTCCGGGATCGAACGCTGAGCGGCTGCAACGATCGCATCATCGGCATCGATGAAATCGCGCTGAAGCATCCCGGCCAGCTTGCGCCCGACGGTGGATTTACCCACGCCCATCAGCCCCACCGCCAGCACGCTGGCTGCCATTGCCAGACGATTACGCATGGGCTTCATTGCGGCTGCTCCGGCAATTCGATCTGTTCGGCAATCGGTCGCAGCGCCTGTTCGCCGCCATCGATCCAGGCAAGCACCACCAGCACCAACACCGCCCCGCCGCCAATCAGCGGCCAGCGCAGTGCCATCCGCCGCCGCGCAGGCGCGTTCACAAGACCTTGCAGTGACGTAAGCGGGCGAAGCAGTTTTGCCATATTGCGCCCGCCCTAGCCCATCTATAGGCCATGCGGCAATGATCGGAACACCGCCCAAACGCGAAAGCGATTTCGCCGCCACGGATTTCGCGGCCCCCGATTTCGCCAGCATTGCCGCGCGCATCACCCGCCCGGTGGTGCTGGTGGGGTTGATGGGCGTGGGCAAGTCCACCGTGGGCCGCAAGCTTGCAAGCCTGTTGCGGCGCAGTTTCATCGATTCCGACGATGCGATTGCCGAGGCCGCCGGACGTTCGATCCCCGAAATCTTCGAAACCTATGACGAAGCGTATTTCCGCGATGGCGAACGCCGCGTGATCGCGCGGCTGATCGACGAAGGCCACGGCGTCATCGCCACAGGTGGCGGCGCATTCATCGATCCTGCCACCCGCGCAACGATCCTTGAACGCGGCATCGCGGTGTGGATTGACTGTGACATTGATACGCTGGTCGAACGCACCGCGCGGCGCGACACTCGGCCCTTGCTGAAAAGCGGCGACCCGCGCGAAATCATCACCCGGCTGGCCGCGACGCGCGCGCGCTTCTATGAGCAGGTTCCCATCCGCGTCATGAGCAAGAACGGCCCCCACGCCGAAACCGCGCGCGCAATCATCGAGGCGATAGATCAATGGCTGTAATTCCCGTGGCGCTGGCGGGCCGTGAATATGATGTGGTGATCGAACCGGGCCTGCTGGACCGGATCGGCACAGCAGCGGCGCGGTTCCTCGCTGGCTATGCGGGGGCACGCAAGGTGCCGCTGGTCGCGGATCAGAACACCCACCATCTATATGCCGACAGGATAGAGGCTGATTTTGCCGCCCACGGTCTGACCGCCGAATGGTTCGTGGTTGCACCGGGGGAGGACGCCAAAAGCTGGGCGGTGCTCGAACGCCTGACCGATTGGCTGCTGGAACGCGGCGTCACCCGATCAGACCACGTGTTCGCATTGGGCGGCGGCGTGGTGGGCGATCTGGTCGGCTTTGCCTGCGCGATTACCAAGCGGGGCTGCGGCTTTGTACAGATCCCCACGACGCTGCTGGCTCAGGTTGATTCGTCGGTCGGCGGCAAGACCGCGATCAACACCGCCGCGGGCAAAAACCTGATCGGCGCGTTTCATCAGCCCGCGCTGGTGCTGATCGATCCCAAGGTGCTCGCCACCTTGCCGGACCGCGAAATGCGCGCCGGTTATGCCGAGGTGCTGAAATACGGATTGCTGGGCGATGCGGCGTTTTTCGGCTGGCTGGAGGCGAACGGGGCGGCTGTTCTGGCGCGTGAGCCTGCCGCGCTCGAACACGCGATTGCGACCAGCATCGCGATGAAGGCCGCTATCGTCGCCGCCGATGAACGCGAGACGCTGGACCGCCGCGCGCTGCTCAATCTGGGGCACACGTTCGGCCATGCGCTGGAAGCGGAGACGGGGTTTTCGCAGGCGCTGCTGCATGGCGAAGCAGTGGCGCTGGGGATGGCGTTGGCGGCGCGCTATTCCGCGCGGCGGGGTGAGATTTCAGACTCGGACGCTGGCCGCGCGGCGGGCGCGATTACGGCGGCGGGATTGCCCGCACTGCTGCCCGCGCTCGGCCTCAGCTGCGATGGTGCGCGACTGGTGGATCATATGCGCCACGACAAGAAGGCGGAAGGCACCACCCTGCCGTTCCTGCTGCTGCGCGCCATTGGTAATGCTTACGTGGCGCGCGATGTCGATCTGGCCGATATTGCCGCGTTTCTGGATGACGAATTACGCGGCTGACCCTGGGGGGTTGGCCGCAGTGGATTACAAATCGCCGTCGATGGTTTCGGGGATGATTTCGCCGGGGATCGGCCCGCCCGGATAGGCCGCCATCGGGCCAGCAGCGGGCGGCGCGGCGGCGGGGGAAGGTGCAACCGCCTGCGGCTGCGCCATCCCGCCCATCGCGATCCGGGCATCGGCATAACGCTGATCGCTCCACTGCCCTTCGGCACGCCCTTCGGCAAAGTCGCCATCACTCGCGGGAGCAGCGGCGGAAAAACCGCCGCCGTAGTCGATCGTTTCGATCTTGCCGCTATTGCCGATCCGGCACTGAAAGCCTGAACCGTCAAACAGCGCGCCGCTGACCAGCCAGCCTGCGCCGGTGCGCTGGACATTATCGACACTATCAACCCGCACATCGCGTTCAATCCGGGTCAGGCACTGGTCAACCGCACTATCAAGGCCGGATGCACCGCTGCCGCGCGGTGCGGCGCGGCGGTTATCGTTACGCCGTTCTTCGTATCGCGGGTTGTACTCGCCGTCGCGCACCTCGCGTTCAACGATCACGACATCGCGGTCACGCTGCCGGCGGTTGTTCGAATTGGCGATGGCTGCAATCCCGCCGATGATCGCGGCACCGATCAGCACATCGCCCGCGCCAACGCGGCCGCGCCTGTAGCCCCGGTGATGCCCCCGGCTGCAACCCCACCGGCAGCGATAATCCGCCGTGGCCGATGCCGGATCGAACCGGCTGTGATCAATCGCGAACGAAGGCACACCAAGCCCCGCCGCAGGATGCGCAGCCGCAGCAGCGGGGGAAGCGAAAAAAGTGGCGCCAGCAACAATGCCAGCCAAAGCCAGCGCACGTATATCAAGAGCCATCGATGCTCCCTCCTGCCAATCGGTGAGCGCCCACCATGCACCCTGAAGCAGTCAAGATTAGCCGTGTCAGGATTGCGCTGGGCTGAACCGAATGCACAATCCGCCCCGCCTTGCTTTGCGCGAGACGGGGCGGCCTGAACAGCTCGCTGGAGAGGGGGCGCGAGCCGAAAGCGTGTCAGCGCAGCCCGCGAATGCCGCTGTAATCAACCAACGGCGCGCCGCGTCCATCGATCCGGCAGGTGAAGTTTCCGTGGTCGCTGCGGCGGCCGCCCCAGCGCGGCGATCCTTCCACCGCGATCCGGCCCTTTACCCGGAACCCGTTGCGGGTGCGGTCAACATCGCGCACATCGACCACATCGGCATAGCGATAGCCGCCTGAACGCCGCGCCTGATTTTCCGCGGCCCTGACGCAGCGTTCGACCGCCGCGCGCGGGTTATCACCGCCGCCGTAGCCGCCGCGATAGTCACGATCGCGCGAAGCGTAACGGCGATCATTCCGGTCGCCATCAAAGGCCCCGGCGAGCGCGGCGATCCCGCCGATCACCACTGCGCCTGCAATAACCTCGCCAGCGCCGATACCGCCGCGGTCGCGGTAATCCTCTGCCATCGCCGGAGCGGAAGTGCCCGCAGTCAGCGCGGCGGCAGCGACCGCGCCGAGGACAAGCCGGTTGGTCTTGGGTGTCATCGCATCTATCCTCGTCTGGCACCGCAGGCGGAATTGCCGGGGTGTTGAGGATGTTTTGCGCGATTCGCCGTGAGATGAAGCTGAATTGGCTTGGCAGGAATTGTTAATGTAAATGGCCCATTTGATGAATGTAAAGCCCTATTGCGCCGCCAGCACATCGCGGGTGAAAGCGGCGATGTCGAACGGGCTGCCTGCCGGATCCTCCCCCCGCCGCACGATCACCACCTGCCGCGAAGGCACGATCACCACATATTGCCCGCGGTTGCCGATCGCCGCGAAGGTATCGGGCGGCACACCGTCGCTCTTGTTCATCAACCAGAACCCCGCGCCGTATCCGAGCGGACCATCGGGCTGCGGGCCGGAGGGGGTGGAGACATATCGCGCCCAGCCTTCGGGCAGGATGCGGGTGCCATCGGGCAGCTTGCCATCATTGAGGTAAAGCTGGCCGAAGCGGAGCAGGTCGAACGCGCTTGCCCAGACCTGTGATGAAAGGATGTAGCTGCCCTGCCAATCGGTCTCCGCGACACTATCGGTCATCCCCAGCCTGGCGAAGAGTTCTGCCGGTGGATGCGCGGCAAAGGTGTGTTTGATCGCGGCAACACCCGCCAGCGTGTCGTTGTTGGCATAGCGATAGGTGCTGCCCGGCGCGGCGACCAGCGGCCAGTCCAGCGCAACCTCCGCCACCGTCGCTCCGCCGAAATAGAGCGGATCAGTGCGGTTGCCGGGCGTGTCGGAGTACCGCCCCGATGCCATGCGGAGCAGATGATCAATGGTGATCGCTCGGCGCGGATCGCTTTCGCCCTCGCCCAGACCGGCTGATGCGTTCACATCGGCCTCGCCGCGATACACCGCAGCGCCCACCAGCGTGGCGGCGATGCTCTTGGCGACCGACCATGTGCGCTGCGGCACGAACGGGCCGAAACCTTCGGCCGAAATTTCGTCCACCACCTCGCCCGCGCTTGCGACGATCACCGATGTCGTGCGTGTGCCTGTGCCATAGGTATCCCCCATTGCGGCGTTCAGCTGCGAACGCACAGGCGTGTCCAATTTCTTGTGCCAATTGCGCAGAATGGCATCCTGATAACGAACCTGGTCATGCCCGGTTGCGACCGGCTGCTGCCCGATGGGCATCAGCGCGCAGCCGCGCTGGCCCCAATATTGCGCAAACCGGGCCGGGCTGTCGGGCGCCCATTCAACCGCAACATGGTCGATCACCCCGTTCGCATTGGTGTTGATCCAAAAGGGCAGTTCGCGCACCATACTGTCAAGCGGTGCCTGGATCCCGGTGAGTTCCCAATCGGTCACGTGCTGCGCCGAGCGATCCTGCCCGACCCGCTCAGCATTGCCGATCGCGCTGCACAGCATCAACGCCTTGTATCCCGCCGCGAGCGCGCGGTCGTAGCGGGTATCGAGGCGCTCCTGCTGGCTCTGCGCGTCGGCGGGCGCGATGGCAGGAACGGCGAGGAGCAGGCTGGCTGCGGCAAAAGCGGTGCGGATCATGGCGGGCAACCTAAACCGCCGCGCACAAAAGAAAAGGGCCGGAAAGCGTTTCCGCCCCGGCCCTCTTACAACCCTTGTGCATCCCCGCCTGCGCGGGAACTCGCCCGATGGCTTACGCGTCTTCGCCTTCGTATTCATCGGTCAGCACCGGGCCAGAATCCTGACCGCGGGCGCTTTCGTCGCGCTCGACCAGCTCGATGATTGCCATCTGCACCGCATCGCCCGCGCGCACACCGGCGCGAAGCACGCGGGTGTAGCCGCCTTCGCGATCCGAGTAACGCTC
>JBGSKN010000258.1:0-4359 GCA_041741215.1 Erythrobacter sp.
AGGATCGCCCAGTCGCCGCGCTGAAGCCGTGCCGCCATGCGGAAGCCTGCCATCCGCATCGCGCGCCTGACCGCGGCTTCCTGATCGCCCGCGAGCAATCCGGCGAGCAGCAGGCTGCCCCCCGGCACGACTGCGCGCGCAAAATCAGGGGCGAGTTCGACCAGCGGCCCGGCGAGGATATTGGCGATCAGCAGGTCATACGGCCCGCGCAGCTGGATCAGCGGATCGTCCATCCCGTCTGCCACCACCATCACCGCTTCGCCTGCTTTGGCGCCAAGGCGGATGCCATTGCGGCGGGCGTTTTCCTCGACCACCGGCACACACACCGCATCGATATCGGTCAGGGTCACGGCGGCGCGCGGCCATAGCGCCAATGCGGCAAAGCCGAGCAGCCCGGTGCCGGTGCCGATATCGGCAATATTGCGCGCCAGCCCGCCGCCCGCCTTGATGTGGCCCAGCATTTCAAGGCACCCGGCAGTGGTGCGGTGCTGCCCGGTGCCGAACGCCTGGCTGGCGGGGATCACGAAGTCGATGGCGTCCGGATCAGCCGGATAGTCGGGGGTGTGGACATGAAACCGCCCGGCGCGGATCGGGGCGACATTGTGCTGGCTCAGCGTCACCCAATCCTGCGGGGGCAATTTCTCGATGGTGGCTGGCGGGGCATTGCCGCTGAACAATCCTGCGAGCGCCGTCTTTTCCGCCTTGCCCGGCTTCCTCGGATACCAGCCCTCCAGCACCCAGTCATCGGGCCGATCCTCCGCCACTTCGCGGCCCGCGATCACCAGCTCGGCGTCCCAATCGTCGATCTCGTCATGCGCCAGCAGCGCGGCCTGCACGACCAGCTTGGGGGCGTGCAGCGACAGTTTCCACGTCGTGCTACCGAACATAGCTTGCTCCATTCGCGTCGATCACCGCGCCGGTCATGCTTGGCGGCGCATCGAGCGCGCAAAAGGCGATGATGGCGGCGATTTCATCCGGGGTCGCGACCCGGCCGAGCGGGATATCGGCGAGCAGCCCCGGCCCGCCGCGCGTGGCAAGGTAATCATCGGCCATGCTGGTATCGGTAAACCCCGGCGTGATCGCAAAGCTGAGGATGCCGTCATTGGCATAGGCGCGGGCGATGGTTTTGTGCATCGCCACCATCCCGCCCTTGGCTGCGGCATAATGCCAATGTGCGGGGCTGTCTCCGCGATAGGCGGCGCGGCTGGCGACATGCACCAGCCGCCCGCCGAAACCGCGCGCCTGCCAATGCAGCACCGCCAGCCGCGAAAGCTGCGCGGCGGAGGTGAGGTTGACCCGCAAGGTATCCTCCCACGCATCGAGCCATTCGATGTCCGAACGATCGAGCCGGTTGGCCTCGAACCGCCCGGCATTATTGACCACCGCGTCAATTTCGCCGCCAGCGATATCGAGCGCCTGATCCCACAAGGCTTGCGCGGCTAACGGATTGCCGAAATCGGCGGCGATGATCGGCGGGCCGCCATCCTCCAGCACCTTCGGGCGTGAGCCATGGCCGATCACCGCCACGCCCCGCGCGCTGAGAGTTTCGAGCGCTGCCCTGCCTATTCCGCGGCTTGATCCGGTTACCAGAATGTGTCCCATGCAAGTGCCTATCCGAAACTTTGCAAGTCATGTCCACCGCTCGCCGCTTGCCTCATGGGATGGCGATGCTTAGTGGGGTGGCAAATTCCAGCGACCAGACGGGATCATCATGAACCAAAGACCGCTTTCTCCCCATTTGCAGGTGTGGCGCTGGGGGCCGCATATGCTGGTATCAATCCTGCACCGTGCGACCGGTGACGGCATGGCGCTGGTCGGTCTTGGCGTGCTGGTGTGGTGGCTGGGTGCGCTGGCGAGCGGGCCGGCGGCCTATGCCAGTTTTCAGGGCATCATGGGATCGCCGCTGGGCATGGCGGTGCTGGTAGGCCTGTCATGGGCGTTTTTCACCCACATGATGAGCGGGCTGCGCCACTTCGTGCTGGACATCGGCGCGGGATACGAACTGAAGACCAACCGCATGTGGTCGATTGCCGCGCCGGTGATCGCGCTGGTGCTGACGGCGGCATTCTGGGCCGCGATCCTCATGCGCCAGGGAGTGCTGTAATGGGCAACGGAACATCTATCGGACGTGTGCGCGGGCTGGGCGCGGCGCATCATGGCGCGCATCACTGGCTGGTGCAGCGCACCACGGCGGTCGGCAATGTGGTGTTGATGAGCTGGCTGCTGGTCAGCCTGGTCATGCTCGGCGATTTTGGCCATGCCAGCGTCACCAAGTGGCTTTCGCAGCCGGTGTCGGCGGTGCCGATGATCCTCTTGGTGATCAGCCTGTTCTGGCACGCGCGGCTGGGGCTGCAGGTTCTGGTTGAGGATTACCTCCACCAGCCGGGCACCAAATTCGCGGCTCTGACCGCGCTCAATCTGGCAATTATCGGCGGCGGTGCGTTTGCGATTTTCAGCACCCTGCGCCTCGCTCTGGGAGTTTCCGCGTAATGTCGAGTGCTCAGCTCAAAGGCACCTACACGATCATCGATCACACCTATGATGTGGTGGTGGTGGGCGCGGGCGGTTCTGGCCTGCGCGCAACGATGGGCGCAGCCGAAAGCGGCCTGCGCACCGCCAACATCTCCAAGGTTTTCCCCACCCGCAGCCATACCGTGGCCGCACAAGGCGGGATCGCGGCGAGCCTTGGCAATAATTCGCCCGATCACTGGACCTGGCACATGTATGACACCGTCAAGGGATCGGACTGGCTGGGCGATCAGGACGCGATCGAATACCTCGCACGCGAAGCCCCGGCGGCGGTTTACGAGCTGGAGCACGCCGGCGTGCCGTTCAGCCGCAATGCCGATGGCACGATCTATCAGCGCCCGTTTGGCGGGCACATGCAGAACATGGGCGCTGGCCCGCCGGTGCAGCGCACCTGCGCCGCGGCTGACCGCACCGGCCACGCGATGCTCCACGCACTGTATCAGCAGAGCCTGAAGTATGACGCGGATTTCTTCATCGAATATTTCGCGCTCGACCTGATCATGTCGGACGAGGGCGGTGAGAAGAAGTGCGTCGGCGTGATCGCCATGTGCCTTGATGACGGCACGATCCACCGCTTCCGCGCGCAGAGTGTGGTGCTGGCGACCGGCGGTTATGGTCGCTGCTATTACACCGCGACTTCGGCCCACACTTGCACCGGCGACGGCGGCGGGATGGTTCTGCGCGCAGGCCTTCCGCTGCAGGACATGGAGTTCGTGCAGTTCCACCCGACCGGCATCTACGGCGCGGGCGTGCTGATTACCGAAGGCGCGCGGGGCGAGGGCGGTTACCTCACCAATTCCGAAGGGGAGCGCTTCATGGAGCGCTACGCCCCCTCGGCCAAGGACTTGGCCAGCCGCGATGTGGTGAGCCGCTCAATGGCGCTGGAAATGCGCGAAGGGCGCGGCGTCGGGCCGGACGGCGATCATATCTACCTCCACCTCGATCATATCGACCCGAAAGTGCTGGCGCAGCGCCTGCCGGGGATCACCGAAAGCGGCAAGATTTTCGCCGGCGTGGATCTCACTCGTCAGCCGCTGCCTGTCACCCCGACGGTGCATTACAACATGGGCGGGATTCCGTGCAATTATCACGGGCAGGTCGTGACGCTGGGGCCGGATGGCAACCCGGATCATGCGGTCCCCGGCCTTTATGCCGTGGGCGAGGCGGCCTGCGTTTCGGTGCATGGGGCCAACCGCCTCGGCTCCAACTCGCTGATCGATCTCGTGGTGTTTGGCCGCGCGACCGGGCATCACCTGCGCGATAGCCTCAAGGCGAACGCCAGCCAGCCCGAACTGCCCGCCGACAGCGCCGATTTTGCGCTGATCCGGTTGGATCACTTCCGCTACGCCGAGGGCGGCTCACCGACCGCGCAGATCCGTGCCGAAATGCAGAAGGCGATGCAGAAACATTGCGCCGTGTTCCGCGATCAGAAACTGATGGACGAAGGCGTGGCCAAGCTGGCCGAACAGAGCAAGCGGATGGAGGATATCCACGTCAGTGACAAATCGCTGATCTGGAACTCTGATCTGATCGAGACGCTGGAACTCGATAACCTGATGGCGCAGGCCAATGTCACCATGGCGAGCGCCGCCAACCGCAAGGAAAGCCGCGGCGCCCACGCGCACGAGGATTTCCCCGATCGCAACGATGCCGAATGGATGAAACACACCATCGCCTGGTTCGACGGCTGGGGCGGTTCGGGCGGAAAGGTGCGGATCGATTACCGCCCGGTGCACGACTACACGCTGACGGATGATATCGCCTATATCGAACCCAAAGCGCGGGTGTATTGATCCACGCCTCCCCTCCCCTTGGGGAGGGGTTGGGGGT
>JBGSKN010000259.1:0-2860 GCA_041741215.1 Erythrobacter sp.
CCGCGATGCGGCGGCGGCGGCGATGCCGGGCGCGTGGTGGACGCTGGCGGGACGGCTGCGGTGATAACTGTCCTTTCAAATACCGTTCTCCCTGAGCTTGTCGAAGGGCTGTCCTTCTCTTCGTGCGCTCCGCGTGAAGTAAGAAAAGCAGTGCTTCGACAAACTCAGCACGAACGGGTTTTGAGATTATGAGCGAAGCATACCGCCAGCTCGGCACGCCCACGCCCGGCGGGATTGTCTGCGTTGCTGACCATGTCAGCAACCATGTGCCGCAAGACATCCCCCTCGTTATCCCTGCGCACTTGCTGCGCGAGCACATCGCGGCCGACATCGGCACGCAGGCCATCGCCGAACGCCTCGCCCGCGATCACGCCATCCCCGCCCATATCGCCGCCGTCAGCCGCCTTGTGTGCGACCTCAACCGCGAGGAGGATGCCCCCGGGCTTGTCCCCGAGACCAGCGATGGGCATCCGATCCCCGGCAATATCGGCGCGGACCGGGAAGCGCGCCTCGCCCGCTTCCACCGCCCCTACCACACCGCGCTGGCGCAGTGGCTGGATGCGGCGGAACCGGCGCTGATCATCTCGCTCCACAGCTTTACCCCACGCCTTGCGACCTCGGACCAAGACCGACCGTGGCAGGTCGGTGTGCTTTACAATCAGGACGATCGCGCCGCGCGCCTCGCGATTCCCATGCTGGCAGCGCAAGGGCTGAATGTCGGTGACAACCTCCCCTATTCAGGGCGCGATCTCAATTACACGATGAACCGCCATGCAGAGGCACACGGTCGCCCCTATCTGGGGATCGAGCTGCGACAGGATCTGGTGAAATCCCCCGCAGACCACAAACGCTGGGCCGCCCTGCTGGCCGCAATTACGCAAAGGGTTGCGCTGGCGCTCGCCTGAAGGCAGGGGACATTTCACAAATTGCCTTCAGCAGGAAATCTTATGTCGCAGAAGTTTGACAAGTCCAGGCTCCCCAGCCGCCACGTTTCGGTCGGGCCGGAGCGCGCGCCGCACCGTTCCTACTACTACGCGATGGGCATGACCGAGGAAGAAATCGCCGCGCCCTTTGTCGGCGTGGCCAGCGCGGGCAATGATTCCGCGCCGTGCAACACCACGCTGAACGCGCAGGCCGACATCTGCCGCGAAGGCGTGATTGCGGGCGGCGGCACCCCGCGCCGGTTCAACACCATTACCGTAACCGATGGCATCGCGATGGGCCACCAGGGCATGAAAAGCTCGCTCATCAGCCGCGAGGTGATTGCGGATTCGGTCGAACTATCGGTCAGAGGCCATTGTTATGACGCGCTGATCGGGTTTGCGGGCTGCGACAAGAGCCTGCCGGGCATGATGATGGCGATGCTGCGGCTGAACGTGCCGTCGATCTTTGTCTATGGCGGATCGATCCTGCCCGGCACGCACCACGGCAAGGATGTAACCGTGGTTGATGTGTTTGAGGCGGTGGGACAGTTTGCGGCCGGCAATTGCCCGTTGCAGGAACTGATCGCGCTCGAAAAGGTTGCTTGCCCCGGCCACGGAGCCTGCGGCGGGCAGTTTACCGCCAACACCATGGCCTGTGTTGGTGAGGCAATTGGATTAAGCTTACCAAACAGCAATATGGTACCGGCACCTTATACTTCACGCGAAGAAGTCGCGCGCGCGGCGGGCAGGCAGGTGATGGAACTGGTCGCCCGCAATCTGCGCCCGCGCGATATCTGCACCCGCGCCGCGTTTGAAAATGCCGCGCGGGTGGTTGCGGCCACCGGCGGTTCAACCAATGCCGCGCTGCACTTGCCCGCGATGGCGAGCGAGGCGGGGATTGATTTCGATCTATTCGACGTGGCCGAGATATTCAAATCAACCCCTTACATCGCGGACCTCAAGCCCGGAGGGAAGTATGTTGCCAAGGATATGCACGAAGCGGGCGGGGTCTATATGGCGATGAAAACGCTGCTCGACGGCGGGTTCATCGATCCCAACCCGATCACCGTCACCGGCAAGACCATCGGTGAAAACCTTGAGGAAATCACCTGGAACCCCGATCAGAAGGTGTTCTACGATGTGAAGACCCCGATCACGCCGACCGGCGGCGTTGTCGGCCTTGGTGGCTCGCTCGCGCCCGATGGCGCGATTGTGAAGGTTGCGGGCATGGCGCGCTTGCAATTCAGCGGCCCGGCTCGGGTGTTTGAATGCGAAGAAGACGCCTTCGCCGCGGTCGAACGCCGCGATATCGCCGAAGGCTGCGTGATCGTGATCCGCTACGAAGGGCCGAAGGGCGGCCCCGGCATGCGCGAAATGCTCTCCACCACCGCCGCGCTTTATGGGCAGGGCATGGGCGAAAAGGTCGCGCTGATCACCGACGGGCGGTTTTCGGGCGCGACGCGCGGCTTCTGCATCGGCCATGTCTGCCCAGAAGCTGCCGATTGCGGCCCGATTGCGCTGGTTGAGGATGGCGACATCATCAGCATCGATGCCGAGGCGGGCACGATCGAACTTGAGGTTTCGCACGACGTGCTGGCAACGCGGCGCAAGGCATGGCAGCCGCGTTCCAATGACTATCAGGCGGGCGCGTTGTGGCGCTATGCCCAGAATGTCGGCCCGGCGCGCTACGGTGCGCTGACCCATCCCGGCGCGAAGGCGGAGACCCATGTGTTTGCGGATATCTAGCGCCGCCCTGCTGCTGGCATTACCCGCCTGCGGGGCGCAAAGCCCGCCGCCGCCGGGCGAAAAGGTGGACTGCGCGCTTGGCGCAGGCGCCGATCTGTCACCGGTCTGCACGCTAGAGCAAGTGGCCGGGTCACAGGTGGCAGGCGCGCAGGGCATCGTGATCCACCACCCCGATGGCGGATTTCGGCGGC
>JBGSKN010000260.1:0-3714 GCA_041741215.1 Erythrobacter sp.
GTGCGCGATGCGACATAGGCTTGCACCGCAGGCGGCGCGGCGCTGCCGAACCCGCCATACAGGCTGCGCGCGGCGGCGAAGGCGATCAGCGCCCACACCGCCGAAAGCCAGCCCGACAGTCCGGCATAAAGCGCCAGCCCGCAGAGCAGCATCGACACGATGAACCCGGCCAGCCCCAGCGCCATCATCGCCTTGCGTCCGCGCCGGTCTGAACGCCTTGCCCAGAGCGGCGCGCACACCACCCACAAAAGCGCCGACCAGCTATAGGCCAGGCTGATCCACACATCGTCCACCTGCAAGGCGGTGCCGATCGATGGCATCACCGATTGCATCGCGGTGTTGCCGGCAGCCGTCACCAGCATCACCGTGAACAGCAACGCCATGCGCCCCTGCGGAATTGCGCCTGCAGCCTTGGTGCCTTGCGCGATGCGGGCCATATCGGGGTCGGTTTCAGCCATCGAATCTATGCATGGCCCCTATTCGAAGGTCGCCGCGAGGCCTTCAGGCGATTGCCCGGCCAGCTGGCGGTGAACAGCGGCGATCACGACCAGAAAAACCACACTGAACCCGGAATTGACCGCTGCGCTGACCAGACCATTGCCAATGCTTGCCACCTGCGATCCAAAGGCGGCAAGCACCAGTCCAAGGATGCCCGTCACCAGCGCGGCGATGATCCCGATGGTGACAAACAGCAGCAACAAAAATGCCGCGATCCGCCCGCTATTGCCCCTGGTAAGCTGCCATGAACGGCCCGGCGTCGTAATCGGATTGCGGACCCCGTCAATCGCGATCACCGGCGCTATCAGCGCAAATTTGATGATCACGTAAAAGCCGATCACCACCAGCATTATCCCTGCCAGCACCGTGACTATCGGCAATCCTGCCGCTGCGATCAGGCCCAGCGGCAGGCCGATGATCAACGCCACGCCAAGACCGCTCAGGATCTGCGCGCCGAGATAGGAGGGGATGCTGGCAATCCCGCTCGTCAACGCCTCGCGCACGGTCGGGTTACCGCGGTCGCTCAGCAGCGCCAGCAGGCTCATCGAGCCGATGAAACTGGCAATGGTGACGGCGAGGAACACCGGCCAGTTGTCGGCATAGATCGCGCCCATCTGATCACCCAGCGCCTTTAATGCGGCCTGCGGATCCTGCCCGCCGCCAGCTCCCGGCGGAGGAATGGTGGCGGTGGAAGTCATTTCCGGAACAAGCAGCGCGCTGGCAAGCGCAGGCAGGAAGAAGAACAATCCGGCCAGCGCCGAGATGGTCTCGCGGTTGGCACCGATCAGGCCGGTCGCCTGTGTCCAGGCCTTACCCATATCGAGCTTGCGGTTCGCCATAGTCCCGTTCCGTTTCCTGAAGCCGTGGTGGCGGTGCGCCTGCAATCGCCTCTTGATCTCGCCGCTCAATGCCCCCACCGCTGGCGCATGGCAAGCACTGCTCCTGCACCAGTATCGCGATTGCCGATTGAATGGCGGCGAGAGGCCGCGCCGGTGCCTTATGCGCGGGCGCTGGCCGATATGGAGGCGCGCAATGCAGCGGTCGCGGCAGGCGATGCGGCGGAGCTGATCTGGCTGCTCGAACATCCCCCCGTCTATACTGCAGGCACCAGCGCCAACCCGGCTGAGCTGGTCGATCCGCGGTTCGAGGTGGTCGAGGCCGGGCGCGGCGGGCGCTATACCTATCATGGGCCGGGGCAAAGGGTGGGCTATCTCATCCTAGACCTGGGCAAGCGCGGGCGAGACGTGCGCTGCTTCGTCCACGGAATCGAAGGCTGGGTGATCGCCGCGCTGCGATCATTCGGGGTCGAAAGCTGGCGGGCTGAAGGCCGGGTCGGCATCTGGACGCGCGATGTTGACGGCTCCGAAGCCAAGATCGGCGCGATTGGCGTGCGGGTGCGGCGCTGGGTGACGATGCACGGGTTTTCGGTGAACCTTGATCCTGATCTCAGCCATTTCGGCGGGATCGTGCCTTGCGGGATTGCCGAATACGGCGTCACCAGTCTGGCGCGGTTGGGGCTGAACGTTTCGGCCGAGCAATGGGACGCGGCCCTGATCGCCGCCAGCGATGATTTTCTTGACGCGCTGGGCTGCCCTACGCGAAAGACGTGCGGATGAAACGCCTCGTCCTGCTCGCCCCGATGCTGCTGGCTGCGGCCTGCACCGATGATCCTGCCACCCCTGCCGAAAGCGGCGGTGAGGCGGCTGGCGAGGTGCTGGGTGGCGAAATCAGCGATGCGATGATCCCGTTGGAACAGCTGACATCGCAGGCCCCGCTCGCCCCGCGCGCCGCGTCGTCAGCGGCAGATCTGGATGCCGAACAACCTGATCCGGCAGCAGAACCGGCAGCCGAAGGGGGGCGAGGCTGCTCCCACTGCCCCGACCCCTGAAACCGCGCCTTTGGGTTAGCACCTCATCTCCCTTCCCCTCGGGGAAGGGTTGGGGATGGGGGAGCGAGGCCGATAGGTCTCGCGTCCAAGCTGGCGTGGAGCCCCCACCCCCGACCCCTCCCCGAGGGGAGGGGGGAGAGGCCGCCCCGCTTTTACTCTGCGGCTTCTGCCTGTTCCTCGGCCAGCGTCGGATAATCGACGTAGCCTTGCGGGATCGGGAAATACCAGCTTTTGGGCACGTCCTTGTTCGGGTTCCAGTGCGCGCCCGCCGCGATCCGGCGTTCCAGATCGGGGTTGGAGATGTAGGGGCGGCCAAAGCTCACCGCATCGCACTTGCCGCTGGTGACATCGGCCACGGCTTCCTCGGCGGTATAATCCGAATTGAGGATCAGCGGGCCGGTGTAGATCTGGCGGATCAGCGGGCTTTGCTTGGGCACATCGGTCTGGCCAAAGGTGCCATCCGGCCCCGGCTCGCGCAGTTCGACAAAGGCGAGGCCCAATTCTTCGCACACCTTGGCCGCCGAGCCGAAGGTTGCCGCCGGGTTGCTGTCATCGGTGCCTTGCGAATCGCCATTGGGCGACAGGCGGATGCCGACCCGGTCTGCGCCCCACACCTCGATCAGCGCTTCCAGGACTTCGCGCATGAAACGGGTGCGATTTTCGGGTGATCCACCATATTCATCGGTGCGCAGGTTGGTGCCATCACGCAGGAACTGGTCGACCAGATAGCCATTGGCGCTGTGGAGTTGCACCCCGTCAAAGCCCGCTTTCTTCGCGTTTTCGGCGGCCCGGCGATAATCGCCAATCGTGCGCTGGATATCGTCATGCGTCATCGCCCGCGCCTCGGCATAGGGCTGTTTACCGGTCGGCGTATGGGCATCGCCGGGCGCGGTGGTGGCGCTGGCTGAGACCGGCGGCTGGCCATCCAAGAACACCGGGTGGACGATCCGGCCCATATGCCACAGCTGCATCACGATCAGGCCGCCTTCTTCGTGCACGGCCTTGGTGGTGGCCTTCCACGCTTCGGTCTGTTCGTCGCTCCAGATGCCCGGCGCGCTCGGCCAGCCGAGGCCTTCGCGGCTGATCCCGGTTGCCTCGGTCAGGATCATGCCTGCGCCTGCGCGCTGGCGGTAATAGGTCGCCATCAATGCGTTGGGGGTGAACATCGGTTCTGCGGCGCGGCCGCGAGTGAGCGGGGCCATGAAAATGCGATTGCGGGCCGTGAGCGCGCCCATTTTGAGCGGCTGAAAAAGTGCGTCATGCATGTGTGGGTAATCCTTTCGAACCAGTTTCGATTGGCTATCCACTTGGCCCCGCCGGCGCTAGTG